>CAJWIW010000035.1 GCA_913041865.1 uncultured Gammaproteobacteria bacterium | reverse complement strand
GCAATATATTCTAACATTATCACAAGTCATATGTTGGAGAATATTAGGTCCATCTAATTTATTTTTGCTAGCTTCGCTGTCATGAAAATCTAGCAAGTCGTCTGTAGCTTGGAATATCATCCCGAAGTTACGTCCGAATTTCCTTACGTCCTCTATTGTACTCGAATTGAACCTTTGTTTCAAAAATAAAGTTGACACTAAGCAATATTCGAACAACTTTGCGGTTTTATCCACATGTATTTTGATAATTTGCTTTTTTGTAAGAGCTTTGGGATTTTCAGAGACCATAAGATCATCTGCTTGACCTCCAGCTAAGCCACGGTAACCAGTAAGTTTAGATAATTCCTCAATTAGTTTTAGTCTAACTGATACAGACTTGTGCGTAGAAGGCTCTGTGAGAATCTCAAATGCTAATGTAAGTAGACTATTACCAGCTAGAATAGCAATGCCTTCTGTGAATTTCTTGTGTGTTGTTAATTTACCTCTTCTAAAATCATCATCGTCCATAGCTGGTAGGTCATCATGTATAAGTGAATATGAATGAACAAGTTCGGTAGCTATAGCTAATCGCATATAGTTTTTTTTGTTGATTTTAAGTTGCTTGGAGAATTCACAAATAACGAATGGTCTAATTCTCTTGCCGCCATTCATTAAACCATAATTCATAGACTTATAAAGAACTGAATGATTTTTATAGCTAAGCATGAATTTCTTAGCATATAGATTAAATTCTTTTGTAAATTTATTTAATTGAGAAATTATATCCATATTTAAATGGTACGATATAATAGTTTTATGAATATCTCAATCAATAAAGAAATGATATCACTTCCAGAAAAGACAACTATTGCTGGAATGCTGAAGAAATTAGATATCGAGAGGAAGTATATTGCTGTTGAAATTAATATGACAATTATCCCAAAATCGGAATTCGACAAACATCAACTAAAAGATAATGATAAAGTTGAGATAATTAGAGCAGTAGGTGGAGGTTAAATTGAAGGAATTAATTATTGATGGAAAAGAATACAACTCTAGACTAATCATAGGTACGGGTAAATATAGAGATTTTCAACAAACTAAAGAAGCACTTGTTGCAAGTGGGGCTGAAATGATTACAGTTGCAGTAAGGAGGGTAAACTTGGGGCAAACAAAGGATGAACGAAGTTTACTAGAGTTTATTGATCCAAAACAATTTACGATATTGCCTAACACTGCAGGTTGTTATTCAGCAGAAGATGCTGTTCGGGTCTGCAACATTGCAGCTGAAATTCTAGATGGTGAAAAATTGGTTAAATTAGAAGTGTTAGGAGATGAAAAAACATTATATCCAAATGTTGTAGAGACAATAAAGGCAGCAGAAACATTGGTAAAGGATGGATTTAAAGTAATGGTTTATACAACAGATGACCCTCTTGTAGCGAAAGAATTAGAAAAGATTGGGTGTATAGCGATAATGCCTCTTGCATCGCCTATAGGTAGCGGATTGGGTGTACAGAATAGATATAACATATTATCAATAGTCGAAAATGCTTCTACTCCCATTATCGTTGATGCAGGAGTAGGGACTGCTTCTGATGCCTCTATAGTGATGGAGATGGGATGTGATGGCGTTTTAATGAATACAGCCATAGCTTGTGCAAAAGATCCAATTTTAATGGCATCAGCAATGAAGAAAGCTGTGGAGTCAGGGCACGAAGCATTCAAAGCAGGACGAATTCCAAAAAAGAAGTATGCCTCCGCATCCTCTCCAATAGAGGGAAATTTTATTGATGAGTAATAAACCAGTATTTTTCAGTAATCACAGAAAAAGAAAAAGAAATTTAGCAATAAAAAATATAAACGATCAACCGGATCTATCCAACAACATGAATAGTCATAATATCTTAGACATCGGATTTGGTGATGGCGATTCAATAATCAAAGCCAGGAAAAGGCAAAATCAAAAAATATATGGTATTGAATCTTATGAAATAGGAATAAATAAAGTTATAACTTACATAAATAAAGTGAAAATGAAGAATATTTACGTATATAAAGGTGATGCCGTTGAAATTATAGATATTTTTCCAGATAAATTTTTCGATTGTGTGAATATTTTTTTTCCTGACCCTTGGCCAAAAAGACGTCATCATAAAAGAAGATTCATTTCAAAGTATTTTTTGAGTAGACTTAAAGATAAGGTAAAAAAAACTAACGAAGTTCAGATAACATCAGATCATATAAATTTTATTTTTGATACAAAACGTATTGTGAATGAGTATTTAGAGAAGAATCTACACTTCTCGAACCATCGCTCAGATAGGCCGATTACAAAATATGAAAAAAAAGCTCTATCAAAAAGACATATAATTTTTGACATTATATTTAGCTTATAGATTCTTCAGAAGCTTCCTGTGGTATCAACAGATGAAGAATAAAACCAAATATAATACCTGTCCAAATATGTGTAGTTACGCCCTCATATAACTCTAGCGATAAAAGTGGAAAAATAATGGTACTCAAAAACGTAAGTAGACAAACAATTCCAGATGCTCGATTCTGTACATATAGTTCTTTCATCTCTTTAACTTTTACGAGTGGTACAACAGCAAAAATAACGATAATTCCTAATGTAGCTTGAGGTAGATTATGAAGAAGTGGTGTTGCGTATAATAACGTAACACCAACTATTAACATAGTTACGATAGATGAAAGACCGCTGTAAGCACCACTAGCCTCGTTGACAGCTGATCTTGAGAAAGAACCAGAAACAGGAATACTCCCAGAAAAACTAGATGATAAATTTGATAAACCTTGGCCAAACAATTCTTGATTAGAATCTACAGGAGTTGGATTTTTGTATAATTCTACCCCGTTTGAATCTTTTGGTGGCTTCTTTACGTGCAGCTGCTTTGCTATCGCAATTGCTTCCATAAAACCAACAAAAGCAATTATTATGGTATGTATGACTAACATAGGTATGGAGCTTTTAAAGTCAGAGAATATAGGTAGTTGAAAGTTCGGCAAACCATCAGGTATATAGCCAACTAAAGGTCCAGTATAACTAAAAGTAGAGGCGAAAAGTACCGATACAACAACAGCAAAGAAAACGGCAAGATTACTAAAAGTTAAATATCTATTAAACCTGTATTTTATAGTGTACATCAAAACCAACATTGCAACTGAAATTATCAATGATTGGTGATTTATAGGGTGCTGATTTAAAAAATTACTATGATTAGCAATATCAGCTAAACTCACGCTCGGGAGACCAAAAACTTTACTCAACTGAGAGAAAGATATTATTAGTGCCGCAGCTGACGTAAAACCTAATAATACATGTTCAGGAATTTTATCGAAAATTTTACCAGCTTTGAGTAATGATAAAGATATTTGGAAAACTCCAACTGTGAAAGCAAGTATCATTGCGTATATTATATAAACGTCCTTATCTCCACCCGCTAGAGAACCTGCTGCTACTGAAGTCAGAAGACATACCATTGCAACAGGACCGGTGGCAAGATATCTTGAAGAACCAAAAATGGCAGCTATCGCTACAGGTAACAGTGCAGCATACAAGCCATATACGGGTTCAACATCAGCGAGGGTTGCATAGGCCATGGATTGAGGAATGATAATCATGGCTATAGTTACTCCAGCTATGACATCCCTTGTCAGAAAGTTTTTGTTTGTTAGTACTTCTGGTAACCAACTACTAAAATTAAAAACTATTGTCCTAAAATGAATAAGAAAATTTATCGTGGACTCCTCAAATGATTAAAATGACTACTTATGGATTATTATTATATCATATATAATTAAAAAAATTGGGGATATAAATGGAATACAGAAAACTTGGTACTACAGATATTGATGTTAGTGTTATTTGCTTGGGTACTATGTCCTATGGTGAGCAGAATACTGAGAGAGAAGCTCATGAGCAACTTGACTATAGCATTTCACAGGGAATCAATTTTATAGATACAGCCGAGATGTATGCCATACCACCTAAAGAGGAGACATGCGGCAGAACTGAGGAAATAATAGGGACTTGGCTTACAAAACAGAAGAAAAGAGATGAAATAATTATTGCCACCAAAGTTGCTGGTCCTGGTATGGACTATGTGAGAGGTGGGTCAAGGCTCTCTCATAAACAAATCATAGCAGCAGTAGAAACGTCTTTGAAAAGATTGCAAACAGATTATATTGACCTTTATCAAGTTCACTGGCCAGAGCGTAAAAGTAATTTTTTTGGTCGGCTGGGTTACGAGTATAGTGAAGATATGGGAATCAAAATTGAAGAGACATATAAAGCTATGGATCAACTCGTAAAAGATGGGAAAGTAAGATACATAGGTATTTCAAATGAGACGCCATGGGGAACAAATGAGTACCTAAAGTTATCTGAAAAGTTTAATTTGAGTAAAATTGTCTCCATACAAAATCCCTACTCTTTACTGAATCGCATATTTGAAGTTGGACTTGCAGAAATATCTCAACATGAACATGTTGGATTGTTGGCATACTCACCTCTCGGATTCGGTGTATTAACTGGGAAATACTTAAATGACACACCTAAAGATTCTAGGCTTGGTCTATATGGTGATTGGTTCACACGTTATAGTGATCAATCAACAATCGAAGCTGTAGAAAAATATGTGGCGCTTGCAAAGGAGCATGGTTTAACACCAACAGAATTATCACTTGCATTTGTTAATACTAGGCCTTTTATAACATCAAACATTATAGGCGCAACAAAAATGCATCAGTTAATAGAGAATGTCAAAAGTATAGAAGTTAAGCTAACAGATGAAATAATAGAGCAAATCGAGGTAATTCATAAAGCGAATCCAAACCCAGCTCCGTAACTATTTCGATATAACAAAATCAACTGCACATTTTAAATCATCAAAGATTTTAACTTTATGCTTATTATCTTTTAAAATTTGTTCACCATTACCTGTTCTTACAGCAAGAGGAATGCAGTTAGCTGAGTTTGCTGCTTCAATATCACGAGGTGAATCTCCAATTGCATATGTTTTTTTAAGATTAAAGTTGAAACGTGATGATGCCTCTGTGAACATGCCCGAGAGAGGCTTACGCATTGTGGAGGGCTCGTCAGGCGTGTGCGGACAGTAGAGTATTGAATGGATAGTACCACCAGCCTTATTGATTGTGTTTAACATTTTTATGTTTATCTCTGTAAATGCTTCATAAGAAATTATACCTCTGTTAATACCAGACTGATTTGTAATAACTATAATATTAAAGCCATTATCTGTGAGGATTCTTATTGCTTCAATGCTGTGAGGTATCGGTTTCCACTCATCTGGATTCTTAATATACTCTGATGAGTCGTAATTTATAACCCCGTCTCTATCTAAAATTATGAATTTTTGTGAGCTCACTGTTTAAAATAATTACTGAAATAGTCGACAATTTTAGATTGGTCGATAACATCTTGCTTCATAGTATCTCTATCACGCACTGTAACAGTTCCTTTATCAAGAGTATCAAAATCTACCGTGATGCAAAGAGGTGTGCCGACCTCATCATGCTTTCTGTAACTTTTACCTATGTTGCCAGTGTTTTCAATTACCACCCTTCCTAGTTGACACTTTTGCAGTCTATTTTTAATTTCTTTTGCCTTTTCTACAATGTCATTATTATTTTTCTTTAATGGTACGACTGCTGCTTTTATGGGTGAAAGATGACGAGGAAAAGAAAGAACTGTTCTCTCCTTACCATCAGGTAATTTCTCAATGTTAAATGCCTCATTTAAAACAGCAAGAACTCCTCTGTCTACTCCTGCAGATGGTTCTATAACATAAGGTATAACCCATTCTTTTGAGTCTAAATCTTGTATAGCCAGTTTAGCGTTTGAAGCTTTGTTTTCTATAACCTTAGAAGTTATATTAAATTCGTTTTGATTTTTACTATGAGACCCTAGATCAAAGTCTGTTCGATTTGCAATACCCTCTAATTCTTCAAGACCGTGTGGGAATTTATACATGATATCTATTGTTGACTTAGAGTAATGTGATAATTCATTACCCTCTATTGTTTGTAATTCAATTTTATTCTTGGGTATCCCTTGGTTTATCCACCATTCTAAACGACTATCAACCCATTTTTTATGCCATTCTTCATCTGTTCCAGGTTTAACAAAAAACTCAAGTTCCATTTGTTCAAACTCTCTCACTCTAAAGATAAAGTTTCTTGGCGTAATTTCATTTCTAAAAGCTTTACCAATTTGTGCTATACCAAACGGCAAAGACTGTGATGTAGAATCAACAATATTCTTGAAGTTAATGAAGATCTGTTGAGCAGTCTCTGGTCTTAAATACGCAAAAGAACTCCCGTCGTCTATCGGACCCACATTAGTTTTGAACATAAGATTAAAATCTCTAGGTTCTGTCAATTCTTCATCTTTACATTGCTCGGGTATCTGGTCCGATCTAAATCTAAGACCACAACTCTTACAATCTATAAGTGGGTCAGTAAATGTATCCTCGTGACCTGAGTGTTTCAATACATCAGAATGTGTAAGTATTGAGGCATCCAAGCCTTCTATATCATCCCTCTCATAGACCATAGACACCCACCAAGTCATCTTTAAATTATTTTTTAATTCAACACCTAAGGGCCCATAATCATATAGTCCCTGAAGTCCACCATATATCTCGCTAGATTGATAAATAAATCCACGTCGCTTACACAAAGCAACTAATTCATCCATAGTTTTTGCTGCCAAAATTTGATCCTTATAACTGTTTAACCTTAGGAAGATTATAATATGTAGTGCTGTGTCTTCATAATTACTTCTTTAAAACCATAGAATTTTGTCAGATCTACAATAACCTCTAGCGTTATGCATTAAAATAATGCATAATGTCATTATTTGTGCATTATATGCACATATAATGTGCGTAATTACAAAATCGGTACAAAAATGTTAAGTTTATTGACGCTTATAAGAGTAGATTTGGCATGATTAATGCAGTTATTTATGTGGAATTAACAAAAAAATGAGGTAACACTATGAGTGTCGAAGATGTACTAAAAATAGTAAATGAAAAAGAAGTCAAATTTATCGACTACAGATTCACTAACACAAGCGGTAAAGAACAGCATGTTACGGTAACCGCATCTGAAGATGGAATTAAGACGGATTTTGCAGAAGGAAAAATGTTTGATGGTTCATCCATCGCAGCATGGAAAGATATAAATGAATCAGACATGATTTTAATGCCAGATGCGACAACAGCAATCATGGATCCTTTTTATGATGAGCCTACACTTGCAATATCTTGTGACGTAATTGAGCCTGCTGACGGTAAACCTTACGAAAAAGATCCTAGATCAATCGGTAAGAAGGCAGAACAATATCTTAAAGATAGTGGTATAGCTGATACTGCTTACTTTGGGCCAGAAAATGAATTTTTCGTATTTGATGACGTTAAGTTTGAAGATAAACTAGGTAGTTGTTTTTTCGCTGTTGATTCGACGGAAGCTTGTTTTAATAGTGGCAAGTCGTACGATGAGGGAAACATGGGTCACCGACCATTAGTTAAAGGAGGCTATTTCCCAGTACCCCCAGTTGATGCTCTACAAGATTGTAGATCTGCTATGGTAACAACACTTATTGAAATGGGTGTACAATGCGAGGTTCATCATCATGAAGTTGCAACTGCTGGTCAATGTGAAATTGGAACTTTATTTAATACTCTAGTAAAGAAAGCAGATGAAGTTCAAAAATATAAGTATGTTGTTATGAACGTAGCACATGCTTATGGTAAAACTGCGACATTCATGCCAAAACCACTTGTTGGTGATAACGGAACTGGGATGCATGTACACCAATCACTCTCAAAAGATGGCAAAAATCTATTTGCAGGGGATAAGTATGGAAACCTATCTCAAGAGGCGCTTTGGTACATAGGAGGAATAATTAAGCACGCTAGAGCACTAAATGCTTTCACAAATGCGTCCACTAACTCTTATAAGAGATTAATACCTGGTTTTGAAGCACCTGTTATTCTAACTTATTCTGCTAGAAACAGATCTGCTTCTATCAGAATACCTTACGTAATGAGTGACAAAGCCAGACGTATCGAAGTTAGATTCCCAGATTCAACTGCCAACCCTTACCTTGCATTCAGTGCATTGATGATGGCTGGCCTTGACGGCATTAAGAATAAAATTGATCCGGGTCCATCAATGGATAAGGATTTATTCGATATTTCTGCTGAAGAGGAAAAAATGCTTCCTACTGTGGCTCCTGGACTTGATATAGCGCTAGACGCTCTTGATCAGGACAGAGATTTTCTCAAAGAGGGAGATGTATTTACTGACAAGATGATTGATGCATATATAGGACTCAAATATGAGGATGTTCAGAGACTAAGACAGTCAACACATCCATGTGAGTTTGAGATGTATTACAGTCTTTAATTCAACAAAAGCTGACTATAGTTACCTGTAGTCAGCTATTAGAATATGGATACGATGAAAGTTACAGATGGATTACCAGAAAACTATTTTGAAATAGTAGAGAGTCTAAGAACTGGGGTAGTTCTCTTAGACAACAACGATGATTACTACTATATCAACATATCTGCACGTGATATTTTAGGGACTTCAAATATGCTTAAGAAATTACATCATCTTGATTATTCTGAGACGAGCCTTCAGTTCTATATAGACAGTGTAAAAAGGACTAACACCCCTGTTACTTTGAGAGATTTAAAATTTAAGAATTTTGATAAAGTAGAAAAAATTTGTGATTGTAGTATTTCGTCTTTTATGAGTTATGACCAGCAGTTTACCCTACTAGAATTTAATGAAACTGGCAGATTATATAACATTTCTAATGAAAAAAACCTAATTGATCAACAGAAAGCTACTACTGAAATGGTTAAAGGATTATCACATGAAATTAAAAACCCACTTGGTGGAATTATGGGTGCAGCTCAACTACTTGAGAAAACATTATCCAACGAGTCTCAAACAAAATTTACGGAGATTATTCTGAAGGAGTCAGAAAGATTGCTTAAATTAATGAATGCCATGGCATCACCTCTACAGTTAGAAGAGAAAAAACTCATGAATGTGCATGAAATAACGGAACATGTTATCGAGCTGTTCAAATATGACTCAGTTAATTCTGGTGTTACCTTTAGTAAAGATTATGACCCGAGTATTCCTCAGCTAATGCTAAACAGAAATCAGATAATACAAGCATTAATGAATATCATCAGAAATGCAGTTCAAGCAACTGGTTACAAGGGAAATGTTGAAATTAAGACAAGACCTATTCAAAAGTTTACTATTGGTACCACATCACACGATTTAGTCATCAAAATTGATGTTATAGATAATGGTGTTGGGATACCCCAAGATAAAATAAAAGAAATCTTTTATCCGATGGTGACTAGTAAGCATGAAGGTATGGGCTTGGGATTAACTATTGCACAATCAATTATTGTTCAAAATAAGGGTATTATCGAGTGTTTAAGTGAAAAGAATAAAACAACTTTTAGCATTATACTGCCATGGATTACAGAATGAGATCGAAACTTTGGATTGTAGATGATGAAGAGAGTATCCGCACAATATGTAAGAGTGCTCTTGAAGAAAATTTTAAAATCGAAACATTTTCGAATGGCTCAGAGGCGTTATTAGCGCTTAACTCAGAAAAACCAGATCTTATTATAACTGATATTAAGATGCCTGGGCTCACAGGTATAGATCTATTAAAAATAGTCGCAGAGAAGTATCCAGATCTTCCTACAATAGTCATGACTGCTCATGCAGATATTGATAATGCTCTATCTGCATATAAAGGTGGTGCATTTGAGTACCTCTCGAAACCATTCGATGTTGACACAATTAGGTCACTAGCTTTAAAAGCAATAAGAAAGTCTATTACAGAGACTCCTCTACAAAAAACGTCAGATGAACAAAAACAGCTAAAAATAAT
>CAJWIW010000034.1 GCA_913041865.1 uncultured Gammaproteobacteria bacterium | reverse complement strand
TAATGCCGATGGCCGGACTCGAACCGGCACGGCTTGCGCCACTGCCCCCTCAAGACAGCGTGTCTACCAGTTCCACCACATCGGCTAAGGAAGATTTTTTTCAGGATTATCTGTGACAGTTTCACTATTAGTCTGGCTCGGGACTAAACTATTATCTGTCTCACTTTTACTAGCAGCAAAATAAGCTAAAGATAGACTGGTAACGAAAAAAGCTATTGCAATGAATGTAGTTAATTTTGTCATGAATGTAGCTGAACCTCTTGCGCCAAAAACAGTTGATGATGCTCCACTTCCAAAAGCAGCTCCAGCATCAGCACCTTTCCCTTGTTGTACAAGTATCAGCGCAACTAACAAAATTGCTAATATAATATGTATAACTAAAATTAATGTTTGCATTGACTATTTATCTCAAATTGAGGAACAAATTTCAATGAATTTTTTTGCATTTAATGAAGCTCCTCCAACTAAAGCACCATCAACACCTTCTATAGACAGTATATCTTTTGAATTCATATTATTAACACTTCCACCATAAATAATCTTAGGTAAGATCTTGCATGACTTAAATCTAGTAGCTAATTTTTTCTTAATAAAAAAATGTGTGTTATAAATGTCCTTGTTAGATGCAGATTTTCCAGATCCTATAGCCCATATTGGCTCATATGCCACGATAATGTTATTGGTTTTGATATTTGACCCCTGAGATAATAGGCTTAATGCACTAGTAAGTTGCTTAGAAATAACCTTTTTCTCTAGTTTCTTATTCCTCTCTGCAAGAGTCTCTCCAACACAGAGTACAACTTTTTTGTTACAACTTAGGAGTCTTGAAACTTTTTTTGAAATCAGCGCATCGCTTTCTGAGAATAATTGACGTCTCTCAGAGTGACCAACAAGAAAATATTTACTACCAAAGTCTTTGCACATTTCAAAAGACACCTCACCTGTATATGCACCGTCTGGAAATGCTGAAACATTTTGGACACCAATGGATAAATTTTTTAACTTTTTATTTGATAGAACTTGCTTAGACAACATCGGAAGATATACGTGTGGTGGAAGTATAGCAATAGAATGCTTGATTTTTTTAAGTTTGATAGCTCTAATTATCTGGTTTGTTAGAGTGTATAAACTTCTCAATGAACCATTTTGTTTCCAGTTTGCAATAATTATTTTCTTCGAAGCCATATTTTCTAATTTTCAATATTATCATATATATAGCTCTTCAATACATTTATTTCTCTTAATTCTCTGTGCTCAATTAAGAATCTAACTACATTTTCTGTGCCAGAAGGGCGTACGAGCAGTCTACCATTTGAGCCAATTTCATTTTTTACGTAAGAAATGATATTCATATTTTTTTCGTTTGATAGAAAAGTAGATTTATTACTAACTTTAATATTAATTAATTCGCTAGGAATCTTTTTAATATGATGATGGAGATTATATAAAGATTTTTTAGAATTCAATAAAAGTTTAATAACATTAATCAGTGTAATCATAGAATCTCCATAAAAGAGATCTTCAAAGTCATTAAAAATTAGATGGCCAGATGATTCTCCGCCATAGGAACAGTCGAACTCCTGCATTTTTTTTATAACATTCATATCACCAACATCTGTCTCAAGGAAATCAATACCCATGTCTTGATAAGCTTGCCTGATTCCATAATTAGTCATTAGTGTGCCAACAACTTTTTTTGAATTATTTATATCATTTGTTGCCAGTAAAAAAAGAATGTCGTCTCCATCAATAATATTACCATACTCATCCACAAAAATTGCCCGATCACCATCTCCGTCTATCGCAACCCCCAAATCTAGCTTGAGTATCTCAGATTTTTCTTTTGATGATTTAGCTTTTTGACTATTAAAGAAATTAATGAAATCGCTTATTTGTTCGGGATTCGTAGCACCACATTTATAATTAATATTTTTTCCATCAGGTTCATTGTTTATAGGTATAATATTTAGATTCTGATCATTAAAAATGTGATCAATAATCTTTGAGAAAGCTCCATTAGCACAATCAACTAATATATTTAGCTTTTGATTGATGGGCAAAAAGTTAGATAACTTTGTAAAATAATATTCACGAATAAAGTTGACATAAATTGCTTTAAAGTCTTCATCAATGGTGTTATTTTTTTTTATTGTTTTTATATCTGATGACTCTGAGTACACGATATTTTCTATCTGATCTTGAAGAGCGTCGTTTATTTTATTGCCACGATGATCAAAAAATTTTAGCCCATTATCACGATATTCGTTATGTGAGGCAGTGATTTGTATTGCACAGGTGCCTTTTTTTTTAAGTTGATGCATACTCGCACTCAGCGCAGGTGTGGGTAAAAGCCCTAAGAGTGTATAGGAGGAACCTTGATATGATATTCCACTGATCAAATCATTTTCTATACTGTCACAAGATTCTCTTCCATCGTGGCTTATATAAATGTGTCCAGAATTATTATTGAACATTATCTTTGCAAATGCATAGCCTATTAATTTTATGGTACCTGTGGTGAGTGGTGTCTTACCAAATTTAGATCTTATTCCATCAGTGCCAAATAGTTTGGATTTCATATTAAATGCTCCAGTGTTTTTATCATTACTGATGTCTCTGCGATATCATGAACACGAATTATTTTTGCTTTATTCACGATTGAGATTGTCTCAGCAGCAAGACTACCATGCAACCTATCAGATGGCTCTTTATTTGTGACAGCGCCAATCATGCTTTTTCTAGAGATACCAACGAGGATATTATCAGTCAAATTTGAGAATTTTTCTAAATTATTTAAAATTGTGTAATTGTGTTTTACAGTTTTCCCAAAACCAAATCCAGGATCAATTATAATTTTACTTTTATCTATACCATGTTCAACGCATCTTTGAAATCTCTCAGATAAATAACTGTAGATCTCATTTATAACATTCTCATACCTAGGTTTCTCTTGCATTGTCTCAGGTTTTTTTTGCATATGCATTAAGCTTATATAAAGATCATTATCTTTGGCTAACCTGATCATAGAATTGTCAGACCCTGCGCTTATATCATTTATAATCTGTATTCTATATTGAATTAATTCCTGAATGACATCAGCTTTAGTTGTGTCTATTGAAAGAGGGATTTTAGAAATTTTCCTTATCTCAGAGACAACAGGAATGAGTCTAGATAACTCCTCATTTAGCGAGACCGATAGTGAACCTGGTCGAGTCGACTCCGCGCCAATATCGATAATATCTACTCCCTGAGCTAACATTTCTTTTACTCTCGCTAGCGTGCTTTTTGTATTGGTGTATTTCCCGCCGTCGTAAAAAGAATCTGGGGTAATATTTAGAATACCCATAATTGATATTTTTTTTTCTAAATTATATGACATGATTTATAAGTTTATTATATTGTCTCACTTTATCTATAAATAAGTATTGATAATTAACCAACTCATCATCTTTGATAACAAATTCCTGAAATTCTACTAGAGGGGGTGGTGTACAGATTAGGATTACACATTGAGTTATATCAGTCTTATAAATATAATTGTGTGCGAGACTATATGCTGCAACTTGATAAAAATAGTCAGTAATCCACTCTTTTCTTTTGGTTTTATTTGATTGTTTAAAATCTAATACACTCTCTATTCCGTCATATATTCCGACTGCATCTGCAGTACCAGCATACTTTTCTGGATAGTATAAATTGATTTCGGAACCCCACACTTCAGTTAACTTTATTTTTAAGGCTTCACTTATGATTTTCTGAGACATTATATATGAGTCGTCAGAACCTAAATCCATTTTAGTTTGACCAATTAAGTACTCCTCGAGATGTTTGTGCATCTTCGTGCCCCTTGTGGAGGATTTTTTCATTATTTCATCAGCTACGTTATCACCTACTCTACTTCTCCATAATCGAAGAGAGTCTTTTTTTTCTTCGGACTCTGTCGCTTTCAGAATTGTAGTGACCGAGGGAAGTTTTTCGCCATTTATGTCATAAATTCTAGAACCAGAAACGATGGATGACTGACTTTTGGGGTAATTAAATCTTGTATTAAGCTTCATTTAATAATTGTAAAGCTTAACAGAGATAATTGAAACGATCAGAATGAGTCGGTTTGTATTACGAAACTGGAGTTGATACAGGACTAGACTTTGAGGACTGTTTAACACCGCCATCTGAATTAGGTGTATCATCATCGGACCAACTCTCAGGTGGTGAAGGCTCTTTTCCTTCCATTATTTCATCAATTTGTCCGCTGTCGATTGTCTCCCATTTCATAAGCGCATCTGCCATAACATGCATTTTATCCATGTTATCTGTAATAAGTTTTTTTGCACGAGTGTATTGTTCGTCAATTATTTTTCTTATTTCAGAATCTATTGTATGAGCTGTCTCATCAGAAACTGTCTTTTGTTTTGAGACAGATTTACCTAGAAAAACTTCACCTTCTTCTTCAGCATAAGCAAGAGGACCCATCTTATTTGATAAACCCCATTTAGTAACCATGTTTCTTGCTAATGCAGTCGCACGTTCGATGTCGTTTGACGCACCAGTAGTAACAGCATCTTTACCAAAAATTTCCTCCTCTGCTACACGACCTCCGAACAAAGCGGCAATCATGCTATTAATCCTTTGTCTACTATTACTATAACGGTCTTCTTCAGGAAGGAACATTGTTACACCTAATGCTCTACCTCTAGGGATAATACTGACTTTATATACAGGGTCATGATCAGGAACTAATCTACCTACAATTGCATGGCCTGCTTCGTGATAAGCCGTAAGCTTGCGCTCATCATCATTCATAACCATGGATTTTCTCTCACCACCCATAAGAATTTTATCCTTAGCCTTTTCAAAATCTGCCATATCAACAATTTTTTTACTTGCTCTTGCAGCGAATAAAGCAGCTTCATTAACCAAATTAGCTAAATCTGCACCCGAGAATCCAGGGGTTCCTCGTGCCAGTAATTTCGGTTTGACATCGTTTGCAAGGGGTGTCTTTTTCATGTGTACTTTCAAAATTTGTTCTCTGCCTCTTATATCTGGCAATGGAACAGTGACTTGTCTATCAAATCTACCAGGTCTCAAGAGTGCAGGATCTAGTACATCAGGCCTGTTAGTAGCAGCAATTACTATTACCCCTTCGTTACCTTCAAAACCATCCATTTCAACAAGTAACTGGTTAAGTGTCTGTTCTCTCTCATCGTGACCACCACCTAATCCTGCTCCACGGTGTCGTCCAACTGCGTCTATCTCGTCAATGAATATAATGCAAGGTGCATGTTTTTTTGCTTGTTCAAACATGTCTCTTACACGTGATGCACCGACGCCAACAAACATTTCAACGAAATCTGAACCAGAAATTGTAAAGAATGGGACTTTTGCCTCGCCTGCTATTGCTCTAGCAAGTAGAGTTTTCCCTGTGCCAGGAGATCCATTCATAAGAACTCCCCTCGGTATTTGACCACCCAGATTTTGGAATTTAGCAGGATCTTTTAAGAAATCTACAAGCTCTTTGACTTCCTCTTTTGCTTCCTCCACACCAGCAACGTCTTTAAAAGTTACTTTAACTTGATCTTCGGTTTGCATTTTAGCTTTACTTTTACCAAATGACATCGCGCCTCTACCACCGCCAGCGCCGCCTTGCATTTGTCGCATGAAGAATATCCAAACACCTATTAGTAACAAAAATGGGAACCAATGTATGAAGATCTGAGCTAAAAACGATTGTTTCTCTGGTGCTTTGCCTGAGATCTTAACTTTACTGTTGAGTAACTCACCAACAAGTGCTGAGTTATCAGTTTCGGGACTAAATGTCATAAATGTTTGTCCCGACTTTAATGAACCGGTAATTTCTCTACCAGAAATAACCACAGATTCTACTTGACCAGTTTGAACTTGTTGCATAAATTCAGAGTAATTGTACTCCTCAGAAGCAGTGTTACGACCGCCCATACCACTAAATAGCGACATTAATACTACCGCTATCACAGTCCATACTAATAAATTCTTAATTAAATCACTCATTTATTCATTCCTTAGAATCATTCTAGATTCTGCCTGTTGTAATGTCAATCAGACTACTATCATATATTAACAGTCTTTGAACCCTTTACAAACAATGTATACCTCTGAGCTATTCTTTTTTGAAGATTTCGGTTTAAAAACCTCAATTTTTTTAAAGCTTATCTCAAGTAAATTGCTTATCTCTTTTAGTCTGGGGCCATTAAATTGCTTAATTATCAAATTACCATCTATTTCGAGCAGTTTATTCGATATATTAAGCACATTCTCTGTCACACTAGCAAAATTAGCCTGATCCACATCTACTATACCAGTAATATTGGGGGCAATATCTGATAATACAAGGTTAAATTTAGAATTAAATTTTTTAGTCAATAAGTCTAATAGTGATAAATCGCTGATATCGTATCTAAAAAACTCTACACCTTGAATACGGTCAATCTCAAGTCGATCTACTCCAACGATTGATATGAGGTTAGGGAAGCTAGAAAGCACTTGTAACCAAGACCCTGGCGCGCAACCGAGATCAAGAACATTTTTGCTACCTCTTATTAGACTAAATTTTTCCTCTAGTTCAATTAATTTGTATGCAGCTCTAGATTTATAATCATTTTTTTTTGATAACCTTACATAGAAGTCATTATTATGAGCCTTGAACCAGTTAGATTTTTTTTTACCAGACATTATTAGAGTATAGCATTGAAAAAAAAGTCTTGGTTGTTATGATAACTAATCTATGAATTTTACAAAAAAAATTCTCTTTGCGATGGCGGCTGGAATTATAATAGGTATAATTCTCAATGTATCTCTTTCCAATGATAATGTAATTAAAGATTTCTTAATATCAAATATATTTGAAACTATAAGTGTGCTTTTTCTGAGCTTGCTCAAAATGATAGTATTACCGTTAATTTTTGTATCTATAATATGCGGAACTCTCTCAATGAGTGATCCAAATAAACTTACCAGACTGGGATTTAAAACTATTCTCCTATATATGCTTTCAACAGTGATTGCTATAAGCATTGCCCTAATAATTTCAAATATGTTTCCTTACAGCATAAATGAGATTCAAGAAAACTCATTTAATGGACTTGATATTAATGAGCCCAAAATATCTGAGAAAAACTTTATACTAAACTTCATACCAGAAAATTTTTTCTTTGCGCTATCATCTGGTAATGTACTCCAGGTTTTATTTTTTGCGTTGTTTATGGGGATAACTGCCTCGTTCATCAAAATTGATATACCAGTGTTTGTAGATTTGATGGAGAACCTCAATCAAATACTAATAAACATTGTTTTTGTGATTATAAAAATTACACCACTAGCAGTCTTTTGTTTATTAGCAAAAACATTTGCTAATCAGGGGGTTGATGTGCTAACACCGTTGATTCAATATTTTGTCTTGGTAATAGTTGTATTATTGATTCACTTTTTTGGATCATTTTATATATTCTTAACTTTGTTTTCTAACCTCAACCCATTTATCTTCTATAAGAAATTAAAACAATTACTTATCTTCACATTTAGTACCTCAAGTAGCAATGCATCTATTCCATATACACTCGATATAGTCACTAAAAAGTATGGTGTAGATAAGTCTTTCTCTTCTTTTTCAATCCCTCTTGGTGCTACTATAAATATGGATGGTACTGCCATTATGCAGGGATGTGCTGCATACTTTTTAGCATCTTATTACGGAATTGCACTGGAATTCACAGATTATCTTACTATTATAGCCACAGCAACACTTGCATCAATCGGTACTGCAGGCATCCCAAGTGCTGGTATAATCATGCTATCTGTTATTTTGGAGCAAATAGGAATACCACTTGAGGGAGTTGCATTGTTATTAGGAGTTGATAGATTACTTGATATGATGCGGACTAGTATTAATGTTGCAGGCGATACATGTATAACTTGCATCGTTGCGAAAAGTGAAGGTTTAATTAATACAAAAATCTTCGAAGATACTAGTGAGAACTAGTTTTAAGCGATGCATGTCTTGATTCAATATCTAACACGTCAAAATTATCAATAAACAAGATCGCCTTGCAAAACGCCTTTGCTCCAGAGATGGTAGTAGTTAAACAGACATTATTATTGTTGGCTTCTTTTCTTATAGAAAATGAATCTTTGATAGATACTGCGCCTTCAGTTGTATTTATAATTAAATGAACATCTCCATTTTTAATCATATCCACAATATGTGGATGACCCTGTTTGACTTTATTTATTCTTTTGCATTTTATATTTTTTTCTTCGAGATATACCTGCGTTCCCCTTGTGGCATAAAGTGAAAAACCAATTTTAATTAGCTCTTCTGCTACGTCGCATACTAACGGTTTGTCCTTATCTCTAACACTTATAAAAACATTGCCAGTTTTAGGCAAAATAACACCTGCAGCTCTTTGAGCTTTGAAGTATGCCTCTCCAAAACTGTTACCGACACCCATAACTTCTCCAGTGGACTTCATCTCGGGTCCAAGGAGCACATCAACTTCAGGAAACTTTGAAAATGGAAGCACTGCCTCTTTAACACTGAAATAGTTTGGGATGACATCTTTTGGCAAGCTCAATGATGATAATTTTTGGCCAGACATCACTAGGGCTCCAATTTTGGCTAACTGTACCCCTATAGACTTAGATACAAATGGTGCTGTCCGAGATGCTCGTGGATTTACTTCAAGTAGGAAAATTTCATTATCTTTGATAGCAAATTGTGTATTCATTAACCCTATTACTTTTAACTCTAAAGCAAGTTGAGTAACCTGCTCTTTTAGCCTAACAATAATATCTTCTGAGAGGGTAAAGGGTGGTATCGAACATCCTGAGTCTCCAGAATGAATTCCTGCCTCTTCAATGTGTTCCATAATTGCACCAATGAATACCTCTTGACCATCTGAAATGATGTCAATATCAACCTCAACAGCATCATTTAAAAATTTATCAAGTAGTACCGGTGAGTCATTAGACACTGAAACTGCCTCACCCATATATCTTCTCAAATCATCCTCGTTAGCAACTATCTCCATAGCTCTTCCACCGAGTACATAAGATGGTCTAACTACAAGTGGGTATCCAATGGCTTCGGCAGATTTTAGTGCTGACTCTAGATTAGTCGCAGTCCTATTAGTAGGTTGTTTGAGTTTGAGTTTCTCAACTAGATGTTTAAATTTCTCTCTGTCCTCTGCAATGTCAATAGCTTCAGGAGAAGTGCCAATAATTTTCACACCATGTTCTTTAAGTCTGTTGGCGAGCTTAAGCGGAGTTTGACCACCATAATGAACTATTACACCATCTGGTTTTTCTAAATCTATTATTGACATCACATCCTCGAAAGTAAGAGGTTCGAAATATAATCTATCCGATATATCAAAATCAGTAGATACCGTCTCTGGATTACAATTGACCATTATTGTCTCAAAACCATAATCTCTTAATGCAAGAGACGCATGTACGCAACAGTAATCAAATTCAATGCCTTGTCCTATCCTATTTGGGCCTCCACCCAATATCATAATTTTCTTTTTTGAAGTTGGGGAAGATTCGCACTCCGAATCATATGTTGAATACATATAAGCTGTCGTAGCTTCAAATTCAGCTGCGCATGCATCTACTCGCTTGAAGACTGGTTTAATCTTAAATTTTACTCTTGCCTCTTTTACCTCTTTTTCTGAAGAATTTAATATTTTTGCAATACTTGCATCAGAAAATCCCTTACATTTCATTAATTTCAAATTATCTGAGCTAATCATACTCAGGTTTTTTGTACTGAAAGTTTTTTCAATTTCAATAATATTTTTAATTTGTGATAGAAACCACTTATCAATACCTGTCAATTCATAGACCTCTTGATTAGATAAACCTATTCGAAAAGCTTCTGCTATAAAAAAAATCCTGTGTGCATTGGGAGATCTTAAATTATTTTTGATGATGTCAGTTCTCTCTTTCTCACTTCTATACT
>CAJWIW010000033.1 GCA_913041865.1 uncultured Gammaproteobacteria bacterium | reverse complement strand
TATTCAGTTCTTTCATTTCATTGGTAAGTTTAGTATTGTTGTAGTATAAGTCAATTAAAACATGATATTATGAGATTATGTCCGATAGCAAAAAAATAGATATAAAGGAATATAGTAAAAACTTTCCGAAATCAAAAAAATATTATGTAGAGGGTAAATCCGGATCCATTAAGGTTCCCTCAAGAATGATTGAATTATCACCTACGATGAGCAAAGGGAAAAATCCTGTCAATAATATGCCAGTATATGTTTATGATACTACTGGACTTTATACTGACCCTAACTACACTATCGATGTAGACAAGGGACTTGAGACAATAAGAACAGCGTGGATAAAAAACCGTGATGATACTGTTTCATCTAAAAGAAATACCTCAATTACACTTAAGAATACATCAGAGTCTAGACATCAATCCCTGAAAGACATTCTCATTGCAAAACCTGGTAAAAATGTTTCACAGATGCATTATGCAAAAAAAGGGATTATTACATCTGAAATGGAATATGTAGCTATCAGAGAAAATGTAACTCCACATGCAAGTAAAAATGTAAAAATTACACCTGAGTATGTTCGAGAGGAGATTGCATCTGGAAGAGCAATAATACCATCTAATATTAACCATCCTGAACTAGAGCCAATGATTATAGGAAAAAATTTCTTGACGAAAGTTAACGCGAATATAGGTAATTCTCCTGTCCGTTCCGATATTGATGAAGAGGTCGATAAACTTTTATGGGCAGTTAGATGGGGAGCAGATACCGTAATGGATTTGTCCACTGGAAAGGACCTTTACGAAACTAGAGAGAGAATCATAAGAAATTCGCCTGTTCCTATTGGTACCGTTCCTATCTATGAAGCCCTTGAGAGAGTTAATGGTAAGCCAGAAGAGTTAGATTATGAAGTTTTTAGACAAGTCTTGATTGAACAGGCTGAACAAGGTGTTGATTACTTTACTATTCACTCAGGTGTGAGATTAAAATATATACCTAAAACTATGAATCGATTAACTGGTATTGTATCTCGAGGAGGTTCTATAATTGCAAAATGGTGCTTGGCTCATCATAAAGAGAATTTTTTGTACACTAATTTTGATGATATATGTCAAATTATGAAATCATATAATATTAGTTTTTCACTCGGTGATGGTCTTAGACCTGGAAGTATCGCAGATGCGAATGACGACGCTCAATTTTCGGAGCTAGAGACACTAGGAGAACTAACAAAATATTCATGGGATCACGATGTGCAAGTAATGATTGAGGGTCCAGGTCATATCCCTATTCATAAAATTAAAGAGAATGTTACAAAAGAGCAAGAGATATGTTTCGATGCTCCGTTTTACACACTCGGACCTTTAGTTACAGATATTGCTCCTGGATATGATCATATTACTTCAGCTATTGGAGCTGCTAATATAGGAGCATATGGTACTTCTGTTTTATGTTATGTCACGCCAAAGGAGCATCTTGGTTTACCCAATAAGGATGATGTTAAAGATGGGATGATTGCGTATAAGATTGCTGCACACGCAGCAGATTTGTCGAAAGGTAACACAATAGCTCAGTATAGAGATGACGCACTCTCAAAGGCTAGGTTTGAGTTTCGTTGGGAAGATCAATTTAACATTGGCCTAGACCCATATAAATCTAGAGAGATGCACGATGAAACATTACCTCAGGAAAGTGCTAAAGTTGCACATTTTTGCTCAATGTGCGGACCACATTTTTGCTCAATGAAAATTACACAAGACATTCGTGATTATGCAAATGAGAAAGGTCTAAATGATCATACTGTAGCTATAAGTTTTGGGTTAGATGAGAAGTCTCTAGAGTTTAAAAAGTTAGGCAAGGAAATTTACATAAAAAAATAATTATTTTTTCTTCTTACTCTTTTTGAAAACACTATCTAACGCCTGACCTATATCATCGATAATATCATCGATATTTTCTATACCTATCGATAATCTCACAAGATCTTCAGGTACGCCTGCTTTCTTTAGTTCGTTTTCTGATAATTGTCTATGAGTAGTTGAGGCTGGGTGACAGGCAAGTGATTTAGCATCTCCAATATTTACTAATCGGGTTACCAGATTTAGATTATCAATAAATTTTCCACCATTAGATCTTCCACCCTTAATACCAAAACTCAGTACACTCGATGCTTTTCCGCCCATAATCTTTTTAACTAGAGGAAAATCTGGGCTACTTGGTATACCAGGATAGTTTACCCATGTAACATTAGAATTTTTTAGGAGAAAGTTGGATACTTTCACAGCATTTTCACAATGTCTATCCATCCTTACAGCCAGGCTCTCAATTCCTTGCAATATTAAAAAACTATTAAATGGAGAAATTGCTGCCCCCATGTTTCTGAGTGCTACAGTCCTTGCGGCTACAATAAATGCAGCTTGCCCAGCTGCTTCTGTGAATACTACACCATGATATGACATGTCAGGTGTATTTAATCTCTTAAATTTGCGTTTGTTTTTATCCCACGGGAATTTACCTGAGTCAACAATGATCCCTCCAATTGTTGTTCCGTGCCCACCCATATATTTTGTGAGAGAATGAACAACAATATCTGCACCATGCTCTATTGGCCTAAATATATAGGGTGTAGGAACCGTATTATCAACAATAAGTGGTATGTTATGTTTGTGAGCAAGTTTAGCCATTTTCGGAACATCGACTACATTAGCAGCAGGGTTACCGATAGACTCGCAAAAAATTGCCTTTGTCTTTGAATCAATTAATTTCTCCATTTGATCAATTTTGTCATGATCACCAAACTTAACTTCAACCCCAAATCTAGGTAGTTGATGTGCGAACAATGTCCAGGTGCCACCATAGAGAGTGCTTGTGCTAACAATATTATCTCCTGCTTCACATATTGTCATAATTGCGTAGGTGGTCGCTGCAGAACCAGACGCAAGGGCTAAGGCACCAACGCCACCCTCAAGGGCAGCTACTCTATTTTCCAATACATCAGATGTAGGATTCATTATCCGAGTATAAATATTGCCAGCTTCTTTAAGATCAAATAAATCTGCACCATGCTGGGTGTCTCTAAAAGAGTAAGAAGTCGTTTGGTAAATTGGGACTGCTACCGCATTGGTAGTAGGTTCAGGTGAATATCCTCCATGGACTGCAATCGTTTCAAATTTCATTAATAACCCCTTTAATAAGTAATATTTATCATATGTAAAAAAAATTAATAATTCCAGTAATATTTAATAGATATTTAAGTCAAGCTGAGGTCTATTGTCAAAAATTACACCAACACCTAATAATCTTATCGGCCGACTTTTTTTACATATTGCCTTTCGGAGAAGTTTTAAGTAGATTTCAATTTCTGGTAGTACACAAGTTGTTTGATGGCTTGAGATTTTGAAATCATTATACTTAACTTTCACAAAACAAGATTTAATTTTTTTACTCAAAAATTTTTCTTCGCTTAATCGTTGCTTGAGCTTCTGATGTAATATAAAAAGTTGTATTTCACATTCTTTGCTGGATTTTAAATCAGCAGAGTAGGTATCTTCTACACTTAGACTCTTTGATTCTCTATCAGATATAACATCACGGATATCAATTCCTCTACAGAGGTCGTATAATGCAGAACCAAATTTACCAAAATTTGCTTTGAGGTCTAATAAACTTATATTCTGAAGATCTCCACATGTTTTTACTCCAATCATATGAAGTTTTTTCTCAGTTTTCTCACCTACTCCTACTATTTTTCTAATAGGGAGTTTCATCATAAATTTATTGATCATGCTATTAGTAATACAAAACTGGCCATTTGGTTTATTCCATTCACTAGCAATTTTAGATAAAAATTTATTTGGAGCGATTCCAGCGGAAGCGGTTATTCTTAGATCATTATGTATTTTGTTGCGTATCTGCATTGCCATTTTCGATGGATCACCATTACAGTATTTTGAGTAAGTTACATCTAAGTATGCTTCATCAAGTGATATTGGCTCAATAACTTTAGTATAGCATTTAAATATTTTATGAATCTCTTTTGAAATATTTCTATACTTATCCATGTGTACTGGGATAAATATTATATCAGGACATAATTTTTTTGCTGTTATGGAGGGCATAGCTGATCTGACACCAAACTTTCTTGCTTCGTAGTTACATGTCGTTACTACTCCTCTAGTTTCACTACTGCCTGCAACAGCCACAGGCTTAGATTTTAAATTAGGTTTCTCTGCAATTTCTACAGATGCGTAGAAAGAATCCATATCGATATGTATTATTTTTCTGTTGTCTTTATAATTACCCAAGATAGGAGAAGATATCATATCTTAGGTTTAGTCTTGAGTGTAAGTGCGTGAATTTCTCCTGTTTCAATGTATTTATTTAAAATAGCATAGATAACTTTATGTTGTTCAATAATTGTCTTGCCCGCAAAGCTATCACTTATTACATGTACAGTAAATTTAGAATCACCACCTTCAACCACCACCTCTGAATCAACAAGTTTATCCGTAATTTCTTTTTTAATAACTTCTTCCATTTATTTCTTCCAAAGCTCTGGATTCGCCCAATAATCACTATTTAGCCATTCTGGCTTTATCTTATAGTCAATTATATTATATTCATAAAGATCATAAAATATATTTTCAAGCTTCTCTCTGAAAAGATGTTTAAAACCATATGACATAAGTGTTTCATGAAATAGGTTTGTTGCAAGAGTACCCATATGCTTTATAAGTATTATAAGATTAGTTTGATGATAAGTCCTAAGCTTGGCCATTTTAAGGAGCATATCTTGATTATACTGTCTTTCGTCAACCTCTAGAATAACTAGGTTCTCATTATCAGTCTGATCTTTTATCTGGTCTACGTGACTTATTATATCTATCATGTAAACATCATTTGGCAGACTATTCACTATACTCTTATTGTAGTCCTCGGAAATAGAGATTATTTTGTTAAAATTAAGATTTTCAACTATCAGATTAAGCTTATTGGACAAGGAGGATTGCATTTCAAGAGCCTGTCTAAATATTACCTTTTAATATATTATATCTAATTAATTTAGTTTTAATAGAATAGTCGGAGTCATATTTTAAAAGTGAGCTTGAACTATCTTTGATGACAATTCTTTCACAAAGATTTTTTTTTGCCTCTCTGATAAGATTAAAGCGAGTTATTTTTTCTCTACAAAGGTACTGCAGTAACTCTAAATCTTTCTTTGATTTTGATTTATTTTTTGATTTTTTAAACATACTATCAATATAAATATAATCGAAAGAATCAGATTTCATTCTTAAGTAATCAAGAGAGTTACCATAAATTAATCTGAGATTTGGCTTGTCATATTTATCTAAAAACTTTTTTACTGCCATCAGAACAAGTGGATTTTCCTCTATCATTGTTACCTTGTAACCTAATTTTGAAAATTCTATCGCATCTCTTCCAAATCCACCTGTACAATCTAAGATGCTTGAATTTTTCTTGGGGAATAATTTATATACCAAATCGTTACTTTTTGCATTCTTCATTTCTTTGAGCTCGATCTTTGACGGAGGATTTGTTTCATGGTTAAGAAAGTACATAGCGTTTTCACTTAGTAGTATTTCTATATTTTGTGTCACATCAGCTAGATGTGAATGGTGGATTATATTTTTTAGATTTTCTCCTTCCTTAGTACATTTGTAATCGAATACAACTTTTATCATGCTATGTTGTATCTTCTTCTAAAATATCTCAAACTATAGAAAATAATTGGCCAGACAAACGCACTTGTTATTATTGTCCAGAACATAGAGGTTGAGTAGATATCAGTGCCTAACATTACATCAACCCATAAAAGAAAAGTAATTTTTATTGCCATTAATACTAAGATAATAATGCTCTGTTGTATTACTGTAAAGTACCTCAAAGATTTATATAATTTCTTAACAACATATGACAAGAATACGTATGTTAAAGCATTCATGCCTAGTGTTGAACCAACAGCAACATCTGTGATAATACCAATTAACCAAATTACAAAAAAACCATACATGCTAGGTACAGCAATTATCCAGTATATAATTACTAAGAAAATCCAATCTGGCGAGAAGTAACCAAGGGGAAATGTTGATATCGTTAGGATAACTGAGAAAAAAGTAGATAAAATTATAACTAATGGATTATTCATCTTTCATTTCAGTTGATGGTTGATAATCCCAAATTAATATGACATCTGATAAATTATTCAAGTTTTCGAATGCCTTGACACTAATGTCACTAAATTTCTTTTCTGGGTCTTTTGTTATTGCTGTTACTTTTCCAATAGGAATATTTGATTTAAATCTTCCAGCAACACCAGAGGTTGTCACAATGTCTCCGACTTTAATTTCTGTATCAATTGGTGTGAATTGGATCATAAGATCATCGTCATTTTTACTCCCAGCTATGATCACTTTCTCTCCTGTTCGACTTATAATGCCAGGCACATTATGATTAATATCATTAATGAGTATAATTTTTGATGACATCATATTTAACTCTATGATTTGACCTACTAGCCCATTAACTCCAATTACATTTTGCCCTTTATACAAGCCATCATTCTGTCCTTTGTCTATAATTGCAATTTTCCTTGTTGGACTTGCAGAATTATTCAAAACTTTAGATATCTTCTGTTTTTTCGTAGAAGCAAGTGATTTTTTTTCAATATCAAGCAGTCTCTGATTTTCTTCTTTTAGTGAGTCAAATTCTTGTAGTTTAATTCTTAAAGACATATTTTCGGATTTGAGTTTTTTTATTTCATTTTCAAGCATATCAATGTCTTGATACTCCTGTAATAACGATGTAATCATATTTCGTGGTAATGAGGAAAGATTATAAAGTGGATATACTACTAGATCATTGATAAATGATCGAACATAATCAGCCTGATTATACTTATGATCTACAATAATTACAGCAATAGATAAAGACAATAATAAAATTAAACTATAAAAATCTTTAGTACTTTTCTTATAGATTCGTTCCATGAGGATTTATATTCTCATTAACTTTCAACAGATAGAAATTCAATACCTTCTTTGTCTATAATTTCTAGAACTTTTCCGCCGCCTCTAGCTACACAGCTCATTGGATCTTCTGCAACAATCACGTACATGCCAGTCTCTTCAGTGATGAGTTTGTCTAAATCTCTAAGAAGAGCACCTCCGCCAGTAAGGACCATACCTCTTTCATGTATATCTGCTCCTAATTCTGGAGGTGTTTGCTCTAGAGCAGTCTTGACCGCTGTGATAATACCTTGGAGAGGGTCTTGTAATGCCTCAAGGATTTCATTGCTATTTACGGTGAATGATTGTGGAACACCAGCAGACAGATTTGTTCCTTTCACCTCTATTTCAAGGAGATCACTACTTGGATATGCACAGCCGATTTCATGTTTGATTTTTTCTGCAGTTGGATAACCAATTACGCAACCATAGTTTCTTCTTACGTAACTCATTATTGCATCATCGAATGTGTCACCCCCAATTCTCGTAGATGAAGAGTATACTATACCATTTAGTGATATTGTTGCTACTTCTGATGTACCTCCACCAATATCAAGTACCATATAACCCCTTGGCTCATCAGTAGGCATACCTGCACCTATCGCTGCAGCCATTGGTTCGTCAATAAGGTGTACAATTCTCGCACCTGCACCAGAAGCAGATTCTCTTATAGCTCTTCTCTCAACTTGAGTTGCTCCACAAGGTACACATACTAATACCCTTGGGCTTGGTCTGAAAAATTTACTATCATGTACCTTTCTAATAAAGTGCTGAAGCATCTTCTCGCAAACCATAAAATCGGATATAACACCATCTTTCATAGGTCTTATAGCTTGGAGACCTGTTGGCGTTCTACCCAACATTTTTTTGGCCTCACTGCCCACGGCCTCGATTTTTTTGCCATTAGAAGATTTATCGTCCCTTACAACTACCACACTTGGTTCGTCCAGCACTATACCTCTTCCCTTAACGTAGATAAGAGTATTAGCCGTTCCAAGGTCGATGGATAAATCAGTAGAAAACGTCCCTTTAATTTTTTTTAGTATATTAGTAATCATTTTTTTAACTTATCTTTTAATATTTTACTCACAATTTGCGGACTAGCCTTACCTTTTGACTCTCTCATTATTTCACCCACAAAAAAGCCAAATAGTTTCTCTTTTCCATTCCTATATTCTTCTACACTTTTATAATGGTTTTTTAAGACATTATCAACTAGTTTGTTCAGCTCATCCTCATCTGATATCTGAGAAAGACCCTCAGATTTTATTATGGCGCCAGGATTATTACCAGTTTTCCACATTTTTTCTAATACTGACTTACCTTGAGTTGACGAAATTGTATTGTTTTTGATTGATACTAATAAATCTGCAAAATCTTCAGCAGTTATGCGGATATCTTGAGCTAAAGTAGCATGTTTATTTGCAAGCGCCAATAATTCTGTAATAATCCAATTTGCGGCAAACTTTGGATCGATATCATTTGTCTTAAGAATAGCTTCAAAAAAAACAGATAATGATTTATCGGATGTGAGAATACCAATATCATACTCATTAAGTTTGTACTGTTCAGCGAACCTTTTTTTTCTCTCGTTAGGCAATTCTGGCATATTTTCTCGTATTTTAGATAGAGTTGCTTCTGTTATTTCAACTGGTAGTAAATCAGGGTCTGGGAAATATCTATAATCATTAGCCTCTTCCTTTGACCTCATAGATCTTGTCTCATTTTTTTGAGGGTCATAAAGCCTAGTTTCTTGTATGACTTTTTCGTTATTTAATAATAATTTACTTTGTCGTCTAATTTCATAATTAATCGCTTGCTCAACAAATTTAAATGAATTTAAATTTTTAATCTCTGCTCTTGTGCCCAATTCGCTTGAACCTTTCTGTTTAAGAGATACATTAGCATCACATCTAAACGAGCCTTCTTGCATATTGCCATCACTGATTTCAAGATATCTTACAAGTGTATGAATGCTTTTTAGGTAGCTAACTGCTTCTTTAGCATCAACCATGTCTGGTTCTGAAACGATTTCAATAAGCGGTGTACCTGCTCTATTCAAATCTATTGCACTTTCGTTTGGAAACAAATCATGGATTGATTTTCCAGCATCCTCTTCGAGATGTGCTCTGGTTATGTTAATTCTTTTTTTAACCTTTTCAGTCTCTATTTCAATTGATCCCCCAGAGACTATGGGAATCTCATATTGCGAAATTTGATATCCTTTTGGAAGATCAGGATAAAAATAATTTTTTCTAGCAAAGATTGAATTATTTTCGATCTTAGCATTTACAGCTAAACCAAACATAATCGCCATTTTTACTGCTTCTTCGTTTAATACTGGTAATACACCTGGTAGGCCAAGATCAATCGCACACGCCTGTGTATTAGGTTCTGCTCCAAATTCAGTTGATGCAGGAGAAAATATTTTACTCCTTGTATTCAACTGAACATGAACTTCTAGACCTATAGTAGATTCGAATTCTTTACCCATTATAATTCACTCGGTAGTTTTTTATGCCAGTCAGTTGCTTCTTGATATTGACGAGCAAGAGATAAGATCTTAGATTCTTGAAAATGATTACCAATAATTTGCAATCCAAGTGGAAGATTATTTTTGAATCCCATTGGAATTGATATTGCTGGTAAACCTGCAAGATTAGTACTAACGGTATAAACATCAGAGAGGTACATGGCTATTGGATCATTCATTTTTTCCCCAATTTTAAATGCTACATCAGGAGTTGTGGGCCCAACGATTAAATCAACTTCCTTAAAAGCAGAATTAAATTCACTGGATATTAAGCTTCTTATTTTTTGTGCCTTTAAGTAATATGCATCGTAATAACCTGCAGAGAGAGCATAAGTCCCAACCAAAATCCTTCTTTTGACTTCGTTACCAAAACCTTCAGATCTTGATTTTTTGTAAAGTTCTGAGATATCTTTAACATCACTTGCTCTATGACCGTATCTTACCCCATCATATCTTGATAAGTTAGACGAACACTCTGCAGGTGCTACAACCTGATAAGCTGAGACACCTAGTTTAGAAGATTTTAAACTGATATCAACTATTTTAAATTTCATATTTTCTAATTCTTTTAATGCTTCTTGGAATACATCTGCAACACCTTTATCTAAGTCTTTTAAAAACTCGAGTGGAACCCCGATTTTTTTTACAGATTTTACATTACGGCATTCATCAAGATAATCAGGGACAGCTTCTTTCGATGATGTAGAGTCTTTAATATCGTGACCAGATATACAACTGAGTAATAACGCACAATCTTCAGCAGTTTTAGCAAAAATACCCGCCTGATCAAGACTTGATGCAAAAGCGATCATACCGTACCTTGATACCCTTCCATAAGTTGGTTTTAAGCCACATATTCCTGTTAGAGAGGCAGGTTGACGAATTGACCCACCTGTATCTGTACCTGTTGAACAAGGTGCAAGGCCTGCTGCAACGGACGCTGCTGATCCCCCAGAAGAACCTCCAGGTACACACTCAAGATTCCATGGATTGTGTACATTGCCAAAATAACTTGTTTCATTCGAGGACCCCATGGCAAATTCATCCATATTAGTTTTTCCAATCATCACCGAACCCTCATTATTTAATTTTTCAATCACTGTTGCGTCATAGGGACTAGTAAAGTTACTTAACATTTTCGATCCACAAGTTGTTCTAATTCCTTTTGTGCAAAATATGTCTTTTTGAGCAATGGGTATACCAGTTAGTTTTTT
>CAJWIW010000032.1 GCA_913041865.1 uncultured Gammaproteobacteria bacterium | reverse complement strand
GTTGATATATGGTAAAAAATGTATTTTTGTGGGATATTTTGGTAAATATGTTTAAAGGAATTACGAATATTAGATTAGATACTAAGGGCAGATTGACTATACCCACAAAGTATAGATCTATAATCCATGAGCAATCGAATAGCAAAATGGTAATTACGATCGACTCTGAAGAAAAATGTCTTCTCTTGTACCCAAGCACTTCTTGGAAAAAAATACAGGAAAAAATCAATGACTTACCAAGTTTTAATAAAAATGCAAGACGAATTCAAAGATTGCTGATTGGGCACGCAGAAGATCTCGACTTAGATGGCAATGGAAGAATTCTGCTATCTAGACCACTTCGTTCATTTGCGGAGATGACTAAACAAGTCACAATGATTGGACAAGGCGAAAAGTTTGAAATCTGGAGTAATGATATCTGGGAAAAGCGTGTCACGACTTGGCGAGCTGAGGAAACAGAAGATGCAGAGGAATCTATTTTAATGGACATAAAAATATAATGAGTATATTAAAATCCTATAGGGTTTTAGGCATTAAAGGCAATGAGGATCTTGAGTACATTAAACGTATCTACAAGAAGTTTGCTCACAAATATCATCCAGATAAAACTCGAGATGATCAGATGTCACTAAAAATGTTTATCGATGCCAAACAAGCATACGAGACGATACTAAAGCACAGGCTACAACAAAAATGATAAAACATACACCAGTAATGCTCGATCAATCAATTAAATGTCTTGATATACAAAGGGATGGTTGTTATGTAGATGCCACTTTTGGATCAGGTGGTCATTCTTTAGAAATATTAAGTAAGATTGGTGAGAAGGGATTGCTGTTCTCTTTAGATAAAGATCACGATGTATTTGAATCTCTACACAAAAAGTTTCAATCTGACAAAAGATTTAAATTAGAGCATGGATGTTTTTCCGATCTTGAAAAATACACAAAAGACTGGGGAGTATATGGTTCCGTCAATGGAATTCTCTTTGACTTAGGTGTTTCATCTCATCATTTAGACACAGCAGATAGAGGATTTAGTTTTCAAAATGATGGCAAAGTAGATATGAGATTTAACTGTAATTCAGGTATTAGTGCTCACGAGTTGATAAACAAAGCAGACGAAGAAGAATTAGCGAACATAATCTGGAAATACGGAGAGGAGAGATATTCTAGAAAAATAGCACGTGGAATCGTTTCTGCAAGAAAATTGTCAAGCATAAATTCGACGTCACAACTCTCAGATATTATAAATAAATGCATACCTAAATCAGATATAAAAAAAAATAATGCTACTAGAACTTTTCAAGCAATAAGAATATTTGTTAATAAAGAGCTCGATGTTTTAAAAAAAGCACTAGATAGCTCTTATAATATTTTAGCCCCAAGTGGACGACTAGTTCTTATTACTTACCATTCATTAGAAGATCGAGTCATAAAGAATTTTTTAATTCACACAGATAAAAATTTATCCACACCTAAAAAATTACCAGTTGAGGGTCAGTTTCTATCAAAAATGTTTAAATTCATTATTAAATCTATTAAACCTAGTGCTCATGAAATCGCAGCAAACAGAAGATCGAGGTCTGCTAAATTAAGTGTCTTAGAGAGGGTTCAATGAGAATTACTGTAAACTTGTTCATTATTTTTGTTATTGCAGCCTCCGCTTTTTTTGTCGTATACATTAAGCATGTAAATAGAATTATGAATATTGAGATTGAGGCAATAGATAAAAAACTCTCAACAGAAATAAATGACTATAAAAATTTATTAGATAAAAAAACAAAAATTTTAAATAAAGTATTGTTAGAGGAAAGGATCACTAAAGATTTAAATATGGTTTTACCAAGTAAGGATAGAATAATTTATTTGAATTCAATTGAGTAATCGGAGGTGTAAAATGTTTGAGTTAGTCAATGAATATAATCAAAATGCTGTTATCAAAGTCATAGGTGTTGGCGGTGGTGGCGGTAATGCAGTAAAGTCAATGTTGGAGTCCAAAATACATGGCGCAGAGTTTATTCTGGCAAATACAGATAGCCAAGCTTTAGATGATGTTCGTGGTGCAACAATGATCCAGATTGGTTCAGATATAACCAAGGGACTCGGTGCAGGAGCTGATCCTGAAAAGGGTCGACTGGCTGCTCTTGAAGCTAAAGAAGAGTTAACAGATGCCATCATGGGTGCTGATATGTTATTTATAGCAGCTGGAATGGGAGGTGGCACTGGAACAGGTGCAGCTCCTATTATTGCTCAAATAGCACGTGACGCTGGAATTTTAACTGTAGCAGTTGTATCAAAACCTTATGAATTTGAAGGCAACAAAAGAATGCAGTATGCAGAAGAAGGAATAGATGCACTCAGTGAGTGGGTAGATTCTCTTATTGTTATCCCTAACGAAAAATTGTCTGAGGTATATGGAGGAGAGAACTCCATATTTAGCGCTTTTGATAATGCGAATGATGTTCTTCGTGGAGCTGTAAAAGGTATAGCTGAGATTATTACCATAAGAGGTTTCATCAATGTCGATTTTGCGGATGTCAGGACTGTCATGTCTGGACGAGGCAAGGCAATGATGGGCTCAGGCGTAGCATCAGGGACTAACAGAGCAAATGATGCAGTAAATATGGCACTAAGCAGTCCATTGCTTGAGAATATAGATCTTAAAAATGCGAGTGGTGTCTTAGTTAACATTACTGCAGGAGACGACTTGTCATCAAAAGAATTTAGTGTAATTGGTGATAAAGTCAAAGAAATTGCAGATGATTCCGCTACCATTATTATCGGTTGCATTAAAGAAGATGATAATCTTGGTGATCTGAGAGTAACAATTGTCGCAACAGGTTTTGATGCTTGCGGGTTGGAGTCAAATGTAGAAAATGTTGAGACAAATGCAAATGTTAATGAAGGCATTAAGCAGACTCAAAACATTAATATAAATCAAATCACGAGTAATAATATTCAAAGCGGGGTAAGTGCTGAACAAATTTCAGACGTCCCTAGAGAAGTTATTACTGATAGCGATGTTGATAATATTGATGTCCCAGCATTTTTAAGGCAACAAGCTGATTAGTAAAAAACAATTAAATACTACAACCTCCTGGAGACGATCATTTTTTTATGTGATCGTCTCCACAATATTCTTTGTGATGATGACAAGAGTAATTCTTCTTCAAGGATTTGAAACTGATTGCTTCTTTTTAAATAATCATTCATGCAAAACTCAGTTGAGTACTCATGCAGACAAAAGACAATTAAGTTTAAGAGAGATTACCACAAATCGAGGTAGCATATATGATACTAATGGTCATATTCTAGCTATGAGTGTACCAAAAAAGACTCTCTGTATTAATTTCAGAAAAATTTATCAACCATATATAAATAATGAGATCAATGTTGATCCACTATTAGATAAAATAAACTTGTCCAAAAAAACATTTAATAAATTACTTCGAAAAAATAAAGACAAGGCAGAATACTATCTTAAAAGAAAAGTTGACGATGATATATATAATGATATTAATAAAATAAACATTCCTTATGTCTACTTCATTGATGAGTATGATCGTATTTATTTGAGTGGAGAATATTTCTCAAATGTACTGGGCTTTACAGATATTGATGATAAAGGTTTGAGTGGTATAGAACTTGCTAATGAGAGTATCTTGCAATCTAATAAAGGATTGAAAAAAATTAGGAAAGATAATTTGGGTAGATCCGTTGAGATGTTAGAAATTATTAGAGAACCTAAACCTGGGGAGGATATCTATCTTTCTCTTGATAAAAGATTACAATACGTTGGATACTCCATTTTAAAAAAACACGTCGACTCATCAGATGCTGATAGCGCCTCTCTTATTCTTATTAGAAGTCAAACTGGTGAAATTATTACCATGGCTAATTATCCATCTTTTAATCCAGATAACAGGAAAGAATTCGCAGGCGAGAAAATTAAAAATAAAGCAGTCTCATCAATTTTTGAGCCTGGATCAACAATCAAACCCATTATTTTATATGCCGCACTAGAATCTGGAACAGTTGACCTAAACGAAACAATAGATACTGGATATGGTTTGAAACTCTATGACAAAAGTAAATTATTGACCGACTATAAAAATCTGGGTCTATTAACACTAGAAGGCGTGATACAAAATTCAAGTAATGTAGGAGCAGCGATTATCGCAAAAAAAACAAAGAAACAAGAAATTTACAAAACATTAAATGAATTTAATTTTGGAGGTGATTTGTATGTCGACTTTCCAAGTATTCAAAATGGAAACATAAAAGATATAAGTAGTTGGGATGATGCCTTGCATGGAACAGTAGGTTATGGTTATGGCTTATCTACAACACTTCTTCACCTTGCTAATGCTTATAATATTGTTGCAAATGATGGAATGAGAGTTCAATTGACCTACAAGAAACACTTTGGAGCAATTGATGGTGAACAAGTGCTTCAGAAAGAGGTATCAAAGGAAATTCTCAAGATGATGCAAAAAGCAGTTGATGATGGTACTGGTAGAAACGCAAAGATAAAAAATTACTCTGTAGCAGGCAAAACAGGGACAGTAAGATTAAGAATTAATGGGAAATATAGTGAGAGAAATCATAATGCACTATTTGTAGGAATAGCCCCCGCTTCGAAACCCAAATACGTTGCAGCTGTTATAGTTAGAAATCCAAAAAATAGACCAGTATCAGGTGGTAAAAATGCAGCACCAATATTTAGTGAATTTATGAGTTATAGTCTAAATTTACTTGAGGTATATCCAGATATCCAATGAAATTATCTGATAATGAAAAGATCGTTAATTTTGCAGGGAATATATATAATCAAGGCACAATTAATCACCGTAAATTTGTTTTTTCCAGTAGAGATATATGTAAAGGTAGGATTTTAGTTCTTAAACGAGGAAACAAGAAAAATATTCAAAATTATATCAAGGAAGCTAGATCAAAAGGAATTAGGGGAATAGTAACTGAGAATAATATATTAAAAGATGATATTAATTATGATTTACCTATTCTCAATATTAGCAACCTCAGTGTGAAATTGAACTCCTTTCTTGATTACATATACTCTTACCCAACAAAAGATATGATTAAAATTGGTGTCACTGGCACGAATGGCAAAACCTCAACCTGCCTTTTCTTAGCTCAGTTTTTATCAAATATTTTGCCCAGAAGAAATATTGGAGTAATAACGTCGGATGGTAATGGAGTATATCCAAATCTATCATCAACATATAGAACCACGCCAGAGAATCACTTACTTTATCGAGAGTATGACAAGATGAGACGTAAAAATGTAAGAATATTAATTATTGAATGCTCATCACAGGGTTTACATCAAGGAAGATTAAATTCACATTCATTTGATATTTCGATATTAACAAATATCATGAGAGATCATATCGAGTATCATAAAAATCATGCAAACTATGTTGATTCGAAACTAAGATTATTGAAAATGACAACCAAGTATATATTTATTGATGAATCATTGAAGAACCTTAAGATCGAAAATAATAGTGCAAAAAAGATATTTTTTAAATATAGTCCTACTCGAAAGTCTATAAATGAACCACTAATTCCAAGAGATTTACTGATTAAATTTGGAAAAACTTTTGATCAATACAGTATAAGCAAACAGGATCATTATTTATCACAACTAAAACATATCTCAGGGAGATATCAATTAGTCAGGGGCAACAAGAATGAAATATTTCTCATTGATTACGCACATACTTCAAGTTCATTTTTAGATATATGCAAATATGCCAAAAGTCTTTTAAGATCATATTTCTCCGACATGAAGCTCTTGATAATATTTGGTTGCGGCGGAGATAGAGATAAAGAGAAAAGAATTACGATGGCAAGTCATGCAAAAAAATATGCAGATTTCATCATCGTTACAGATGATAACCCTAGATCAGAAGACCCAAAAAAAATAACTTCACAGATAAAAGATGCATTGAATATGAAAAACAATTTTGAAATTATCAATAACCGAAAAGCTGCAATAAGAAGATCACTAGATTATGCACGGGATAAGTATCTGATTTTACTTCTTGGAAAAGGAAACGAGTCGAAGATTATTTATAAAGATAGAGAAATCTATCATAATGATATTAAGTTTGTAGAGAGTTTAATAAAATGAATCTATCCGTGTCAGAAATAATAAGTATCCTTAAAAATGATATCCAGGATATTAGTAACCCTTTGCCTGATGGTGAAATAAATTCCTTTAAAATCGACTCTAGAAAAATAGTAAATAATGATGTCTTTATAGCTATACAGGGTTCCAATGTAGATGGTCATGATTACATTGACAATGCTCTTGAAAACGGTGCCTGTCTTGTCATTACAAACAGGTCACATAAAAACTCTTCAGTATTAACAGTAAGAGATTCTGTAAAAGCTTTGGGTATAATTGCAAATTACTACATAAAGAAAGTTAAATCAAAAAGTATTGGGATAACTGGAACCAATGGTAAGTCTACTGTAACAGCGATGATTGCGTCGATAATGCAATTATGTTTTAAAACTTCTCAAACATTAGGCAATTATAATAATCAAATTGGTTTACCTCTATCAGTCTTAACTTCAGATATTAATACAGAAATATATGTCTTGGAGATGGGTGCAAGTAAAGTGGGTGATATAAGAGATCTTACAACAATAGCAAATCCAAAGACTGTAGCTCTGTTGAATGTATCATCAGCGCACTTGGAAAGTTTTGGTAGTCTTGAAAATGTATATCAAACAAAGGAAGAAATACTAGAGGATCAAGGATATGAAAAAAATATAGTTCTCAATAAAGATGATGATAACTTTCCTAGATGGGCAAAAAAAGCATCACGTCATAATATTATTACAATCTCAAAGAGGCAAGAGAGTGATTATAGATTGATCGGCCAAAGCCCTGGTACGCTAATTATAAAAACTAAAAAATATGGCATTATCAATGTTGATACGGATTATCATGAAGATCATATGATAACAAATATACTTTTTGCAATAGCTTGCTCTGCTGAGTCAGGCGCAGATAAAGAATCAATTAAGAGAGGTTTGTTAACTTTTGAAGTGCCAAATGGAAGATTTACTGTGTTGAATGGGTATAATAATTCTGAGATTATTGACAGTTCATATAATGCAAACCCAGTATCATTTAGGGCTGCAATAGATTCTTTGGTAGCAAGAAGGCATGATGATAAATGGATTATAATGGGTCAAATGGGAGAATTAGGAGAAGATTCAGAGGAACATCATATCAATGTTGTTAAATACGCAGAAAGTAAAAAAATAAATAAAATATTTTTAATCTCAGAGCACTCTGAGAGTATAAAAAATAATGTTAAAATGGATATTACAATATTTAAATCTAAAGAAGATTTGATAAAATTCATAGCACCTATGTTAAAATCTAATGTAAGTGTTTTAATAAAAGCTTCTAGATTTATGAAATTTGAATCAATAGTAAACTCTTTAATAGAATAATAGAGATAGAAAAACATGCTTTATTACTTTTTTGAATATTTGACACAGTTTTACTCTGGATTTGATGTTTTTAGATATCTTACTTTAAGAATAATCCTATCGGCCTTGACTGCACTTACACTGTCTTTATTGATAGGACCAATGATTATAAATTATCTTAAATCAAAAAGTCTTTACCAAAGTATTAGAAACGATGGTCCAAAATCTCATTTGACTACCAAAGCAGAAACTCCTTCAATGGGCGGCACAATCATAATTTTTTCTGTTTTGGCAAGTACCCTGTTATGGTCAGACATATTGAATGACAATATCTGGATTTTATCATTCATACTATTTAGTTTCGGATGCATAGGATTTTATGATGACTACAAAAAATTTCTACATTCCTCAAGTGATGGTATAAGTGGAAAAACTAAATTAGGCCTTCAAATATTATTTGCCTCACTAGCAACGATCTATATCTATAAGACGGCATTTCATACAATTGACTTAAGTTTAACTCTGCCATTCGTTAAGGAGTACGCATTGTATATGGGAATTTTTTTTATACCATGGTCTATTTTCGTCATAGTTGGCTCAAGTAATGCAGTTAATCTAACAGATGGCTTGGACGGCTTAGCTATTCTACCCTGTATTTTAATTGCATCGGCTTTTGTCTTGTTTGCATATGTTCAGGGTAATTTTAATATAGCTAATTATCTTTTAATACCTTATCTACCAGATGTTTCTGAAATCTCTATCTTTGCAAGCGCCATAGTAGGGTCTGGTTTAGGATTTCTGTGGTATAACTCTTATCCTGCTCAAGTTTTTATGGGAGATGTTGGATCACTCTCATTAGGAGCCATTCTCGCAATGATTGCAATTTTATTGAGACTAGAATTTGTATATGCGATCATGGGTGGAGTTTTTGTTGCTGAGGCACTGTCTGTGATGATTCAAGTGTTTTCATTCAAGGTATTTGGTAAAAGAGTCTTTAAAATGTCTCCAATTCATCATCATTTCGAGCTTCAAGGCTGGCACGAATCTAAAATAATCGTAAGATTTTGGATAATAACATTTGTTCTAGTTCTAATCGGCTTGTCATCCTTAAAAATCAGATAAATGAACACTAAAATACTTATACTTGGATTTGGTGTAACTGGAGAATCATGTTTAAGATATTTTAATAGGTTAAATCATAGATGTAAAATATATGATACAAGGACACCAGATAAATTTAATAACATTAAGAAATATCCAGACAATGATTTTTATTTCACTCAATATGACAATAATCTTTTGAAGAATATTGAAACTGTGATCGTTAGTCCTGGCTTTGATCCTAATCACCCACTTATCAATCAAATACGCAATGAGGGGATATCACTTCATACGGATATTGATGTTTTTAAATCAATTTTTCAAGGAAAAATAATCTCAGTTACGGGTACTAATGGTAAGACAACAGTAGTACAAATGATTGAAAAAGTGCTACGAAGTCACGACATAAGAGCAAGAGCATGTGGTAATAATGGATATCCTCCACTCGATCTTACAGAGGAGAATTTAGACTATGCTATTCTTGAGTTATCTAGTTATCAACTTGAGTATATGTCTAATAAAAAGAGTAATGTTAGTGTTATATTAAACATCACTGATGATCATCTTGATAGACACAAAACAATTGAAAAGTATTCAAAAATAAAAAAAAGTATTTTTGTTGATGCTTGTCATAGAATTATTAATTTATCGTTGAAGCATTCCGTCGAAATATCTGGAGCAAAATATTTTGGATATGATAATTCTACAGAAGAAATAGTCATTAACAATAAAAATAAGCATAATTTATCCATTAAAGATCAATACCTAACTTGTAACGGAATAGATTTGAGTTTTTTTGGTTATCACGATCTTCAGAACATATTAGCAGTCTTGTCTGTGACGGATTGTCTTGGAATTGATTATCAAGGGTGCATTAAGGCTCTATTAGATTTTACTTATCCACCTCATAGGATAGAGCTCATAAAAAAATCAAATAATATTTCATGGTATAATGACTCTAAGTCTACAAATTGTGATTCAACATACTGGGCTCTTAGATCTCTTCGTAAAAATGTAATTCTGATAATGGGTGGTTCTACAAAAAAACAGAACTACTCCGTGCTATCTGAAATCATTAATAATACGGTTAAAATTTTGATCCTTACAGGAGATAATTCAGAGACTATTTCTAATCATCTCAAGGTCGGGGTAAAAATTATTCATGCTTTAGATATGCATGATGCTGTTGAAATTGCTAATAATCATGCAAGAAGCGATGATTCAATAATTTTATCGCCTGCCAGTCCAAGCTTTGATTCTTATCAAGATTATGAACATAGGGGCAAAGTTTTTAAAAATGCGGTACTAGAAATTGCTGACTAATTTCATTAGAAAAAAAATCCTTCAAACAGAGAGTTGGGATATAGATCAGACCCTTATTCTAGCTGTTGTTATCCTTTGCTCGATAGGACTAGTGATGGTATCATCTGCAACTTTGGATTATTCGTATGAGAAAACGGGATCATCATTCTATTTTATAATAAAGCACTCGCTGTATATGTTATTAGGTTTAGTATCTGCATCAATCCTGAGTAGAATAAAACTTGATTTTTTCAATGATTATTCCAAATACTTCCTTGTTATGAGTTTTTTGTTATCTCTTGTGGTTTTTGTACCAGGATTAGGGAGAGAGATTAACGGTGCAACTAGATGGTTAGATCTAGGCTTTATTACAATTCAGGTGACTGAAATATCAAGACTATTCTTGCTAATTTGGATTTGTAGTTATCTTTCAAGGAATAATATTAACGAAGCATTCAATAAATGTTTATCCATGGTTGTTTTTTTATCCTTAATCCTAATTTTTCAAAAAGATTTAGGAAGTATCATTCTATTATTTAGCAGTTTTTTTGCATTAGCATTGATACTGGGATTATCTATTAGAAAGTTTTTCACATATCTTGTAATCGTATGTCTTGCTATTATACCATTAATCATTTTTCAGCCTTATAGATTAGCAAGAATGGTATCATTTCTTGATCCATGGAGTGACCCATCTGGCTCAGGTTACCAATTAATGCAATCTTTATTAGCTTTTGGAAAAGGTGGGTTTTTTGGTCTGGGTTTAGGTTCGAGTGTTCAAAAATTATTCTATCTACCAGAGTCTTATAATGATTTCATATTTGCATTAATTGCAGAAGAACTTGGTTTAATTTTCACTCTTTTAATCATTATCGTCTTCTATGTAGTATTTTTACGAATATTTTCCTTAGCAAAAAAATCTTTTATGAACAATTTGATGTTTGCAGGTAATTTATCCTACATGATAGGATTTCTAATTACATTTCAAGCAATTATTCATATA
>CAJWIW010000031.1 GCA_913041865.1 uncultured Gammaproteobacteria bacterium | reverse complement strand
TGGAGGCGGCGGGAATCGAACCCGCGTCCGAAAGCACTTCGCTATTGGCGCTACATGTTTAGTTTGTTTTAAATTTAATTATTAGGCTGATAACAAACAATCTACCTAACAACGGTCTTGTTTAAATTTAACAATACAACAACAAGATTATGTATTGCGGTCTTATCATAATGACTTCATTCCAAAGCATATAAGCCTACTTTGGGTGAAGCTAGCAGCAGTTAGGCCGCTAGTGCTAAAGGTTTATTTTCAGCGTTTATTGTTTTTCAGCAGATTAACGAGTTACTGAAAGCTCGACATGCTCCTCAAGTTCTGCAACCAACGTCGAAACCAGGTCGCCCCCGATATATGTTCAATGAGTGTATCTCTAAGTGATATTATTATCAATAATAATGTATTATTATATATCAAGGAAATGATAAAAAATCGCTACATTTTTAGATCAATAACATGTAATCCAGATGCTTCAATAACAGAATATATCAATAAAAATCCTAGGACTGTTTCATTATCTGACATATATATAATTGACTCACATGAGAGCTTCACTATACAAGATTTAAATAAGCTATCTGAAATCCTTAACGCAGAGAACATTTCCAACAAAAAAACTAAATACCACAATAGTCTCATTATCGTGCAAAGAACCGCTCACTTATCTCCATGGTCAGAAAAAGCTAGTCAGATACTTATTTCCTGTGGCTTTAACGCTGATATAACAATAGAAAAACTAACTCTCTTGGATTTTGATAATAATATTAGACTTCACAAGAAATTTATTAAAAATAAAGATCATCTTATAGACAAAATGACTCAATTAGTAATTTCTAATCCTCAAAAAATTAAAATGTACTTTAATAAAATAGATACCAATTATAAGAAAAAAAAATATACTGATGTTAATCTAAGTAATATTGAATCTTATAACAAAAAAATGGGTCTTGCTTTAAACCTGTTCGAAATAAAATTTTTAAAAAATATATATAAAAAAATAAAAAGAAATCCTACAGATATTGAAATAATGATGTTTTCACAAATAAACTCTGAACATTGCAGACATAAGATATTTAATTCTCCATTAATATATAATAAACAGTCTCATAAAACTCTTTTTGAGTTAATAAAAGATACATATCATAATTATAATAAAAATATTATTTCTGCATACAAAGATAATTGCTCAGCTATTTTGTCATTCAAAAGACAATTCCTATATGTGAAAGATAGATCTTACAGAGCAAAAAATGTAAGTAGTTGCTACATTATAAAAGCAGAGACACACAATCATCCAACAGCGATAGCACCATTTGAGGGAGCAGCTACTGGAGCAGGTGGCGAGTTGAGGGACGAGGGCGCTACTGGAATTGGGTCAATACCAAAAGCTGGATTCTCAGGTTTCACATTATCTAATTTAAATATTGAAAATGATTTAAAGATTTGGGAGAGTAGATCTACTCCAGTTCCAAATAGAATAAAGACACCGCTCGAGATAATTATCAAAGGACCAATTGGATCCGCAAGATATAATAACGAATTTGGAAGACCAAACATATTTGGATACTTTAGGACTTTTGAATATGATCTCTCTAATAATAACAAAGAGATAAAAAATATTGGCTATCATAAACCAATCATGATTGCGGGAGGTATAGGTAGCTTACATACACATCATGCATCTAAGAAAAAGTTAAAACATGGAGATAAAATTATTGTAATTGGAGGACCATCATATTTAATTGGGATAGGTGGTGGAGCTGCTTCTTCGGTTTCATCTGGTCTAAGTAGCGAAGATTTAGATTATGCATCTGTCCAACGAGATAATCCTGAAATGGAGAGGAGGTGCCAAGAGGTCATAAATCAATGTGTTTATCTAGACGACTCTAATCCTATCAAAAGTATTCATGATGTAGGTGCCGGAGGCTTAAGTAATGCTGTTCCTGAAATCGTCAATGAATCTAAAATGGGTGCAGATATCCATTTAGCAAAAATACCTCTTGGTCAAAAAAATATGAGCCCACTAGAAATTTGGTGTAACGAATCACAAGAGAGATATGTATTAGTATTATCAGAAGACCAGTATGATGCCTTTAAAAATTTGTGCGTAAGAGAAAATTGTCCAATTGCAGATATAGGAACTGTTACAAAATCTAAAACGCTACGTGTGTATGATAGCGATAACAATAAAGTAGTAGACTTGAGAATGGATAACTTACTAGGGAAACCACCTATACCCAATATTAAAATAAGAGAAAAACTTCATTCTAGTAGCATAAAATACAGTCATAAAAAGGATTTTAAAAGAAATGCTAATAACATTCTTGAGTTACCTAGCGTCTCAGACAAAAGCTTTTTAGTAACAATAGGTGATAGGTCTGTTTCGGGTCTTGTCTCGAGAGATCAAATGATTGGGGATTTCCAAGTACCTGTTTCTAATGTTGCCATAACGCTAACAGATATGAATGCAAAAACAGGAGAAGTTATTACAATGGGCGAGAGACCGATACCAAGTGTTTATAGCTCAACCTCGTCTATAGATTTAAGTTTAGGCGAAATCATCACAAACATTTCTTGTTGTAATATAAAAAAACTAGAGAATATCAAACTGTCAGCAAACTGGATGGCATCCTCATCAAATAATGATGAGATGAGTAAGCTATTCTTTGGAGTAAAACGATTATCAGAATTATGCAAACAGTTAAATATAGCTATCCCTGTGGGAAAAGACTCATTGTCAATGAAGACATCATGGAAAAAAGAATCAAAAAAGTTCGAGGTTGAGAGTCCAGTAAGTTTAGTTTTATCTGGTTTTTCAAAAATCAGTAACGTGACTGATATTGTTACACCAAACTTAAAAGGTAATGGAGAAATATATCTTATCGATCTAGGTAACAATAAACAGAGGCTAGGAGGCTCAGCGTTTGAGCAAATAAATTCCTCAATCTCGTCTGACGTTCCAAAAATTGATAATATCAAATCCATAAAAGATTTTTTTAAATTAAGTCAAATTTTAATAACCAAAAAAATAATTTCTGCATATCATGATAGATCAGATGGCGGATTATTTGCCACACTTGCAGAGATGGCATTTTCTGGAAATAAATCTCTAAAAATTAACAAAGTATTACATCAAATTGATACAGATGAAAAACTGGATAAGTTCTTCTTCAATGAAGAACTGGGAGTGGTAGTAGAAGTCCCAAAAAACAATAAAAATCTATTCGAAAAGACCTGTAAAAAGTATCTTGGGAGAACTGCTCTAATCCATCTTGGCAATAGTTTGTCAAAGAGAGTCCAAAACATCGAAATAAAATCATATTACCCAATTTCTTTTATGTTAAGTGATTTACGCAAATCTTGGAGTAAACTCTCATACAATATTCAGCGTCTTAGAGACAACCCTTCTACTGCATTAGAAGAATACAAATCAAAAATTAACATGCATCAAAATAATATTAAACCCTCATACAAATATCGTAGGACTACTATGAAAAAAGTTTTTAAAAATAGAAAGCCAAAAATAGCTATTTTTAGGGAACAGGGTGTTAATGGACATAAAGAAATGGCAAATGCTTTTATTAACTCTGGTTTTGAATGTGATGATATTACAACTAATGATTTGGTAGATACGCTCGATAAGTATAGTGGACTTATAGCATGTGGAGGTTTCTCATACGGAGATGTTTTGGGAGCTGGCAGGGGTTGGTCACAAAAAATCCTTCAAAATAATAGATATCGAGATGAATTAGAAAGATTTTTTAATGATAAGACAAAATTTGCACTAGGTGTATGTAATGGATGTCAAATGTTATCTTATCTTACAGATCTTATTCCAGGGAGTAAATCATGGCCATCTTTTTCACAAAACAAATCAAGACAATTTGAGGCAAGATTATCACGAGTTATTATAAACAAATCAAACTCAATGTTTTTAAAAAATATGGAAGGTAGCATCTTGCCTCTGATAGTCTCACATGGCGAGGGAAGAGTTATTTTTAAAAATAAAAAAGATGTAAATAGTGCTATAATGAATTATGTAGATATGGCAAATGATCAAACGAATTTATATCCGTTTAATCCTAATGGATCCCAAGAGGGCGCTACAGGTTTTAGCAATATAGATGGAAGAATAACTATAATGATGCCACATCCAGAGAGACTGTATCATTTGACGACATATTCTTCAAAACCGGATTCTTGGAATAGCTCACCTTGGAAGCAATTTTTTGATAACGCTAGAACATGGATAGGATGATGAAAAAAAAATACATTTTAGATAGAGAAGATAAAGTTACTGACCAAAGATTATTTACTAAAAGGAGAGAAATTATTGCAGGAATATTATCTGCACCTTTTGTGCTTAATACATCTAATTTATTCGGAAAAGGAGAGAATTATTTATCATTTAAAAAAGATATGCAGTATAGCACTAATGAACAAACAAATACGATTAAACAAATTACCTCTTATAATAATTTTTATGAATTAGGAAGTGGAAAGAGAGATCCATTGATTAATGCAGATAAATTAAATACTGAAAACTGGAAACTTACAGTTGATGGTTTAGTTGAAAACCCAATAACTATTGACACAGAGGATTTGATAACAAAATTCTCCTTGGAAGAGAGAATCTATAGATTAAGATGTGTTGAGGCTTGGTCTATGGTTATACCTTGGATAGGTTTTGAATTAAATCAACTAATTAAAAAAGCTAAACCACTAGCTTCAGCAAAATTTGTTGCTTTTCAATCTATATTAGACAGAGACAATTTGCCAGGTCAAAGAAGAAATACCTTGAATTGGCCATATCGTGAGGGGTTAAGATTAGATGAAGCTATGAACCCATTAACAATAATTTCAGTTGGCTTGTATGGTCGCGTGTTGCCCAACCAAAACGGGTCTCCAGTAAGATTAGTAGTACCATGGAAATATGGTTTTAAAAGTATAAAATCTATAGTAAAAATTTCACTAGTATCGGATGAGCCTAAAACATCATGGAATGAACAATCGCCTAATGAGTATGGTTTTTACTCAAATGTAAATCCTAATGTCGCTCATCCAAGATGGAGCCAGCGACGAGAGAGGAGAATTGGTGAATTTAAGAAGAGAGACACTGAAATATTTAATGGTTATGCTAAGTATGTGAGTTTTCTGTATAAAAATATGGACTTAAAAAAATACTTTTAATCTATGATTAAAACATCTGTTACAATTTTATTTGCTCAGTTACCAATATTTATAATAATATTACTTTTTCTTACCTTAGACACTATTGTAAATCCAATTTCATATTTAATAAATATCTCTGGACATATTTCAATTATTTTTTTATTTATTACTTTATTAAGCTCTAGAATTATCCTTCTGAAGGAAAAATTAGATAGGAGAGTACTTGGTTTAGCGAGTTTTTTTTATCTAATCGCTCACATGATATTTTATTACATCGATAATAACTTTATTTTAGAGTATATGGTAGATGACTTGATTAGTCTTAGTTTCATACAGGTAGGTTATTTTGCCTTCGTTCTATATCTACCCCTTGTTTTCTCTTCTAGCTCAAAAGCAAAAATTATATTAGGAAAACTTTGGTCATCTATTCATAAATTGATCTACTTAATTCTAGCCATATCGCTAATACACTACTATCAAGTAATAAAAGCTGATTTTATCTATATGTATTTTTATCTATTATTATCTTTGTTTGTTCTATTTAAAAGTAGTAATATACAGAAACATGGATCGTAGAGAATTTTTACAACTTTTAGTAATAGGTTACACCTATGGCTTCATAAAGCCATCACTTGCACAACAAGATATCAATTATGAAATCCCATCTTTTGGTAATTTAAGATTGATTCACATTACTGACACTCATAGTCAATTAAAACCGGTTTATTTCCGAGAGCCTAACTATAATATTGGTGTTGGTATTAATAAAAATCAACCACCTCACATAGTTGGCGATGAATTTCTCAAATACTATTCTGTAGATTCAGAGTTATTGAAATATGCCTTTACTGCTAAGAATTATAACAAGTTAGCAAAAAAATATGGTAAATTTGGCGGCTATGCTTACTTAAAATCTGTCATCGATAATCTACGAAGTTCAGCGAATGGTAATTCTCTTCTATTAGATGGAGGTGATGCGTGGCAAGGAAGTGCTGTATCCTTGTTTGAAAAAGGTAATGATATGGTGGAAGCTTCCAATATTCTTGGTGTAGATATTATGACAGGCCACTGGGAATATACTTATGGAGAACAACAACTGCGAAAAAACATAAGTAATTTTTCAGGTGAATTCATAGCACATAATGTAAAACTTACAGAGGAGGCCATCTTTGACGAAGTAGAATCTTTTGACGGTAACTATTTTCATAAACCATATACCATAAGAGAAATTAATGCTGTAAGAGTAGCAGTAATTGGACAAGCTTTCCCATACACACCTATTGCCAATCCAAGGTATTTTGTTTCAAACTTAACTTTTGGAATACAGCAAAATGAATTGCAGGATTTAGTCAACAAGATTAAATCTACAGAAAATGTCTCTTTAGTTATTTTGTTGTCACATAATGGGGTCGACGTTGACAAAAAGTTAGCAAAAGATGTCACTGGCCTGGATGTAATACTTGGTGGGCATACTCATGATGTTCTACCATCTCCAGTCATCATTGAAAACTCTAATTCAAAAACACTTGTAATTAATTCAGGTTGCAATGGTAAATTTGTTTCTGTTTTGGATTTAAATGTTAGAAGTGATGGTTTTGAGTATAAGTATAAACTTTTACCTATCTTGTCAGATTTTATTAATCCTTCGAAAATAATGAATGATCATATTGATAAAGTTTATCGGCCGTATAACAGGGAGCTTAATGAGGTAATAGGTATGTCTAATATGGATTTGTATCGACGAGGAACTTTTAATGGATCATTTGATCAATTAATTTGTGAATCTATGGTCAACGTTATTGGGAGTGATATTTCACTTTCTCCTGGTTTTAGATGGGGCCCGAGTGTTCTTGCAAACGATCAAGTAACTATGAACGATATATACAGTCAGACTGCAATCACATATCCAAACACATACAGAAGAGAATTTACAGGTGAAACAATCAAAAACATTCTTGAGGACGTCGCTGATAATATATTCAATCCAGATCCATACATGCAACAAGGTGGAGATATGGTTAGAACTACAGGTTTATCATATACGATCACACCTAAAAATAAAATTGGGCGTAGAATAAGCAATCTCCGTGATAAAAATGATAATCTTATCGAGTCCCACAAAAAATATATGGTTTCTGGATGGGCAAGTGTCAACCAAATTGAAGAGGGTAAGCCTATTTGGGAGATAACGAGAGAATATTTGCAAAACATAAAAATCTATGAAGAAGATTCATTAAAACAGCCAAAAATTAAGGGTGAATCTGACAATATTGGCATAGAAACATAGTTACAAATTTTTTTTTAAGTGTTAATATTTAGTTTTCTATCGAGTGAATCAGGAGAAATATATGTTTAATTTGGATACAAAAATTGCTGGCTTTGACGATGAATTAAATGAGGCAATAAAAAAGGAAATTAAAAGACAGGAAGAGCATGTTGAATTAATAGCATCTGAGAATTATGCTAGCCCAAGAGTCCTAGAGGCGCAAGGTTCTGTTTTAACAAACAAATATGCAGAGGGATATCCTGCCAAAAGGTATTATGGTGGTTGCGAAAATGTTGATGTTGCTGAGCAACTTGCAATAGATAGACTGAAAGAATTATATAAATGTGATTATGCGAATGTACAACCTCACTCTGGTTCACAAGCAAATGCAGCTGTATATCTCGCATTATTGAATCCAGGAGATACTATACTTGGTATGAGCCTAGATGCAGGTGGTCATTTGACACATGGTTCAAAAGTTAATTTTTCCGGTAAACTTTTTAATGCCGTTCAGTACGGTATAGATGACAATGGCCTTCTTGATTACGATCAAATTGAAAAACTTGCTATAGAAAACAAACCAAAAATGCTGATTGGTGGTTTTTCAGCTTACTCGCAAGTTGTAGACTGGGAAAGAATGTCTGAAATTGCAAAAAAGGTAGGGGCATACTTCTTAGTTGATATGGCACATGTTTCAGGTCTTGTCGCTGGTGGAGTATATCCGTCTCCTGTACCTTTTGCAGACGTTGTAACATCAACGACACACAAAACGTTGAGAGGACCTCGTGGTGGAATTATTATTTGTAAATCTAATCCAGATTTAGAAAAAAAATTCAACTCATTAGTTTTTCCAGGCACACAAGGTGGACCTTTAATGCATGTAATTGCTGCTAAAGCTGTTGCTTTCAAAGAAGCTCTAGAGCCTGAATTTAAGACTTATATGCAACAAGTGATAACTAATGCAAATATCTTAGCATCAACTTTAATAGATAGAGGTTACGACATTGTTTCTGGCGGTACAAAGAATCATCTTATGCTGGTCAGTCTCGTAAAACAAGGTTTGACTGGAAAAGCTGCTGATGCAGCCTTACATAGCGCTAATATTACTGTTAATAAGAATTCTGTTCCTAATGATCCACAAAGCCCATTTGTTACATCTGGAATAAGACTAGGAACTGCTGCTATAACAACTAGGGGCTTTAAAGAGACTGAAACTAAGTTGTTAGGAAACTTAATCTGTGATGTTCTAGATGATATTGAAAATGAAGCTAATATTAAATCTGTAAGAGAAAAAGTTGTTAACTTAACATCACAATTTCCTGTATATTCCTCTAACAAAAAAGCTGTAGCTTAACAAAAGTTATGCGTTGCCCTTTTTGTGGTGATACAAATACAAGTGTCATTGACTCAAGGCTTTACAATGAATCCAATTCTATAAGACGTAGGAGAGAGTGTAATAGATGTAAAAATAGATTTAATACTCTTGAAACATCTGAGTTATCTTATCCGAGAGTTATCAAATCAGATCAGTCAACAGAATTATTTTCAAAAGAAAAAATAAAGAATGGACTACAGCTAGCACTTGAAAAGAGACATACTAGTCAGTCTGATATCGATAGAGCACTCGAAAGCATCTATAATCAATGCATAAAGCACTCTGATAAAGAGATTAAATCTAATGAGATTGGTAAAATTGTAATGATCGAACTTCTTAAATTGGATCATGTCGCATACATAAGATTTGCATCTGTATATTTCAATTTTAATGATACAGAATCGTTTAGTTCTCTTATAAAAAATCTTGAGAATAATCTTTCACCAGAGATGAAAAAAAGACAAAGTAATCTTCTTGAAGATGATTAGCGAAATAGATAAATATTATTTAGACATGACTTTGAAACTAGCTGAAAAAGGTGAGTTTACGGTATACCCAAATCCTAAAGTGGGTGCAGTCATTGTTAAAAATAATAAAATAGTAGGTAGTGGATATCATAAATCACCTGGTTCTCCACATGCTGAGGCTATTGCTATCAAACAGGCAGGACTTAAAGCAAAAAAATCAACTCTTTATGTAAATTTAGAGCCTTGTACGCACTTTGGTAAAACTCCACCTTGTGTAGACTTGATTATTAAAAATCAAATTAAAAGAGTTGTTATTGGCAATTATGATCCGAATCCTCTTGTTAACAAAAAAAGCATAACTAAGTTGAGACGAGCAGGTATAAGCGTATCTACTGGCATATTAAAACAGAGAGCAACATTACTAAATAAAGAATTTTATCATATGCATCAAGAAAAAATGCCACATATTACTGTAAAAGTGGGTATGTCTCTAGATGGAAAAATAGCATTAGGTAACGGCCATAGTAAATGGATAACATCAATTGAATCAAGGCTAGATGTTCAGAGAGAGCGTGCTAAGTCCTCTGTAATACTGTCTACAGTGAAAACTATAATAAAAGATGATCCTCTATTGAATGTGAGGGAACCATGCTATTTAAAACAACTTAGCAAACAACCAGATCTCGCAGTTATTGATAACCAGTTGAATCTCTATAAGGATTTGAATATTTTTAATGTACCAAACAGGAAAATAATCCTTTTCACACAATCTAGGGAAATAAAGAATTTTGGTAAAAATGTAGAGACAATACAATTACCAAATGATAATCAATATCTCAAACGAGCATTCAGGTCATTATTAAAGAAAGGCCACTATAAAGTATTTGTTGAATCTGGACCTACATTAATATCAAATTTAATACAAAAAAGACTTGTAAATGAATTAATCTTGTATGTATCACCTAAGTTATTAGGTCATTCATCAAAATCATTCTCAGGTATTAACAATATTACAAAACTCTCAGATAAGATAAACTTTAAAGTACATGATATACTAACCATAAAAGATGATTTAAAAATAAGGCTGGTAAGATAATGTTTTCAGGAATTATCGAAAACCTTGGTACTATCACAAGTATTAGTTCAGAGAGGGGAGGATTATCTCTTGCCCTTTCTGTTAAACCAATTTGTAAGTTAGATATCGGGACAAGCATAGCTGTTAATGGAACATGCTTAACGCTAGAAAATATCAAAGAATCAAATTACTTTTTCTTTATCTCGACTGAGACTATCAATAAAACAAACTTTAAATATTTTAAAAAAGATTATAAAGTCAACATAGAGTATCCTTTAACTCTAAATAAGTTTGTGAGTGGCCATATAACTACTGGACATATTGATGGACGAGGAAGCATACACTCATTTACCCAATTAGACAAAACATGGGAACTTATTATTGATATTCCTAGTGATATTAAGAGATATATCGTAACAAAAGGGTCAATATGCATAGATGGCGTAAGTCTTACTGTAAATAGTATTGATAACGATAGACTCAGCATAATGATAATACCACACACATTCGAGAGTACTATCATGAAATACTATAAAGAAGGATTTCATGTGAATATTGAGGTAGACTATATCGCAAAGCATCTGGAAAAACTAAAATGATACATACAACACAAGAAATTATAGATTCTCTTAAAAAAGGAAAGATGGTGATTATAATGGACGATGAAAATCGTGAAAATGAAGGAGATCTTGTAATTGCATCAGAATTTGTAAAACCAAAAGACATTAACTTCATGGCTTCACATGGCCGTGGGCTAATATGCATGACTCTTACAAGAGAAAAGTGCAAGAAACTTGGACTGCCTTTGATGAAAAATTCTGGCGAGAGTGCCAGAGAGACAAATTTTACTGTTTC
>CAJWIW010000030.1 GCA_913041865.1 uncultured Gammaproteobacteria bacterium | reverse complement strand
TACTAAATTTAAGTATGAATGACCTTAAAAATAATTTTATTGAATTTGCTATTAAAGAGAAACTGCTTAGATTTGGGGACTTTACACTTAAATCTGGGAGGAACAGTCCGTATTATTTTAATACTGGGCTTTGTAACTCGGGATCTAAGCTTAGATCTTTAGCTGACTTCTACGCAAATTATATACATCAAAATGAATTAAACTTTGATTTTATATTTGGGCCTGCATATAAGGGCATTACACTAGCATCCTCTATATCCTTACAGTTGGACAATGTTTTCTCTATAGATAAGCCCTTTTCTTCGAATCGAAAAGAGGAGAAAACACATGGTGATGTTGGTACTCTGATCGGAAGCCCTTTATCAGGGAAAGGTCTTATAGTTGACGATGTTATTTCTTCTGGTTCATCTATTAAAGAATCAATTAATATCATCAAAAAAAATAATGCAGAACCAATCAGCATTCTAGTAGCACTCGATAGAATGGAATTGGGCAAATCCAAAAGTGCAACTTCTGAGATTGAGAGTGAAAATGGTATCAAAGTTCATTCTATAATCAATATAGATGATGTTGTAGATTATCTTGAAAAAAAAGAGAAAGATAGTGATTGTTTTCTGCGAATGAAAAAATATCTCGATGAATTCCAAAGATAGTTACAAAATCAAACTAACTCCAACAGTAATAGTAACTAGTTGATATATTGTTTTTATTGTTTTGTTATCTTTGCTGAGTGATAATTTAGCGCCCAGATATCCACCAAAAAGCGAGCCTAATATCAAGGGAAGTACAATACTTGTTTTTATTTGCGTGAAAAGTCCAAGAGCTATTGCGCCAACTAAATTGTAGAAAAATCCAACGATAATTAATGTATAGGCTATTGCGGTTTTATAGTCCATTCCATAGAAGATTATAAGAAATACAGTAAATATTAACCCTGTCCCTGCTGATAATGACCCATTTAACATGGCAATCAATGTTATGAGCATAATAGTTGTTATTTCACGAGCGAAAGATCGTTTAACTTGAGTTGTTTTTTCACCAAAATTTTTGGTAGAAAATGAATAAAGCGCGATGATTATTATCAAAGTACCTAACATAATTCTCGCTATAGAATCATCTATCATCGAGATTATACTCGCCCCCGCTACAACTCCTGGCAGCCCTAAAATTAAACATACCACTATAAATTTACTATCAAATTGTATTTCTCTGAAGTATTTCAGAGTAGCACCAACACCTAGTGCCACTGTGGCAACTTTGTGAGATGCTAACGCAGTGATAAAGCTCATTTCATAAAGAAGTAAAATAGCTGGTAGCTGTATAACACCTGCACCACCACCTGAAAAAGCAGAAAAAATATTAGAGATTAAGGCAACAATAAATAGAAGAAAGTGATCAATCAACTTATTTCCTTCTAATCATTGTCCCGATACCCTCATCTGTGAATAATTCAAGTAACACCGAGTGGTCAAATGTTCCATTTATAATCTGGACATGCTCTACTCCTGATGACACTGCTTCTAATGCTGAATTTACTTTTGGTAGCATTCCTTTGGATATAACACCTCTGGATATGAGAGATCTGACTCCTTCAGCATTTATCGATTGTATAAGTTTGTCGTCAGCATCTAAAATTCCCTGTGTGTCAGTTAGTATTAGATATTTACTAGCTTGTAAAATGTGAGCAATCTTGCCAGCTACAATATCTGCGTTAATGTTATATGTTTTCCCGTCATCACCAATTCCAATAGGAGCAATTACAGGTATAAAGGAGGAACCATCAAGCAATCTAACTACCTCTGGGTCAATACTTTGGACTGTTCCAGTATTTTTAAAATCAATGTTTTTAAATTCACCCTTGCCAATTACTTTCTTTGCTCTAATTAAGCCACCGTCTTTTCCTGACAAACCTACTGCTTTTCCTCCAAGTGCTGTGATAGTTTTAACGAGGTCTTTATTTACAAGACCACCAAGTACCATTTCTATAACGTGGATAGACTCAGGATCGGTTATCCTCATACCATCAGCAAAATCTGATTTTATGCCAACTTTGGTCAGATAATCTGTAATTTGTGGTCCACCACCATGGATTACCACAGGATGCATACCTACTTGTTTCAATAATATTACATCTCTCGCAAAATTTTGTTTGAGTTTTTCATCTATCATGGCATTGCCGCCAAGTTTGATAACTATAGTACTACCAGACAACTGTTGAATGTATGGCAAGGCCTCTACTAATATCTTAGCAGTGCTTGGTGTGAGCTTTTGCTCACCTCTTATAATGACATCTTCTAGTTGTTTCATAATTTAAAATGGTATCTCTAAATTTTTATCTATCTTTAGCATAGCATCTCTAAACTTCGATTGAATCCTATTCATTGAATTTTTGTTATCAGCTTCAAATCTGAGTACTATACATGATGTAGTGTTTGAACACCTTATTAACCCCCAGCCATCATCATATATTACTTTAAGCCCATCTATATCAATTTTCTTACTATCGTCAAACTCTGCCAATTTTACAAACTTATTCATAAAAGTAAAATGATTATTTTCTTTGAATTGAATCGCTATCTCCGGCGTAGTTACAGATTGGGGCAAATTATTAAAAATCTTATCATAGTCTTTTTTATCTGGTAAGAGTTCCATTATTCTTAAAAAGGCGTACACTCCATCGTCAAAACCAAACCATTTATCATTGAAAAAAATATGTCCACTCATCTCACCTCCAAGTATTGCATTATTCTCTCTCATACTTTTTTTTATAAATGAGTGTCCTGTCCGACTAACTATTGGTTCTCCACCATTTTCAAGGATACTGTCATTAAGATGTTTAGAGCACTTTATATCGTAAACTATTTTACCCTTCTTTGATTTAAGAATTTGTGTACTGAAAATAATCATTAACTGGTCAGGCCAAATTATTTCTCCATCGTTTTTGATTAGGATCATTCTATCTCCGTCACCATCGAATGCAATGCCTAAGTCTGCTTTACTCTCATTAAGCGCTTCCCTAATTTGATGCAAATTTTCTGGATTGGTTGGATCAGGTGGATGATTAGGAAAATCCCCATCTACAGTCTCGTTAATGATTTTGTGGTTAAGATTAAAAGATTTGCAGATGTTATTTACCAACGGACCAGTAATCCCATTACCACAATCTACGACTACTTTTAGATTAGTCTTAATCTCAATATTCTGACTCACATACTTTATGTAATCATCTGCTATTGTTTTATCTTGTAAATAAGACCCTTTTTTGTTGCTTTTAATGAAGTCACGTTTTTTAATAATATCATACAGCTCTTCAATGTGTTCACCATAAATGGTTAGATTGTCTACAACCATTTTCACACCATTATAATTTTTAGGATTATGACTACCAGTAATCATTAATCCATTTTTTATTTTCGATTTATGAAGCGAGAAGTTCATCAAAGGAGTCGGAAGTGTACCTATATCTATTACCTCAACACCACATTCCATAAGTGCTTCTACTAGTGAATCAGCAAGCTCTTTGCTTGAGGTCCTACCATCTCTACAAATAATAACCGGATCACTATTCTTTGATATTATTTTTGTTCCTAATGCTAATCCAATTTTATTAAAAACAGTTGAGTTTATTTCTTCGGGATATTTGCCACGAATGTCATAAGCTCGAAAAATATCTTTTGAAATTAACAACCTATCTCTTTCCTGAGGAACCGAAACCTCCCTCACCTCTATCTGTTTTTTTAAATTCCTTTACAACTTCAAATTCTGGTTGATTTATCTTAATAAAAATCAATTGAGCGATCCTATCATATGGCTGTATGGTGTATGTGAGCTCAGACCTATTCCAGCATGAAACCATCAATTCACCTTGATAATCTGAATCAATAAGACCTAAGAGATTGCCTAGAACTATCCCATGTTTGTGACCTAATCCTGATCTCGGTAGAATGATTCCAGCATACTCAGGATCTCCAATATATATAGCTATACCCGTCTTTATTAGCTCTGTTTTCCCAGCATCAATGAGCAGAGGCTCCTTCAATGATGCTCTCAGGTCTATCCCCGCAGAATCTTTAGTCGCATATTTAGGTAACCCCGGTAAGTTTGCATCAGTAATTTTAATACTAATTCTATCAAGCATTATTTTTTAATCTTTTTTTTGTTTTGAAATATTTTTTATGGATGGTTTTTAAAATTCTATATGCTATATCAATTTTCCTTGATGAATCAATCTCATCTACACTCTCATCATCAGAAATGACAGTAACTTTATTGTAGTCAGAACCAAAACCAAGATTTTTTTCATAGTTTGCAATGTTAGCAATAATCATATCTATTTTTTTTGATCGTAATTTTTCTCTCGCGTTTGAAATTAGATTTTCTGTCTCTGCAGCAAAACCAACCGTAAATATATCTGAGTTCTGTTCAGCAACCGTTTGTAGTATATCAGTGCCACGTTCAAATTCTATAGTGAGTCTATCAGTGGATTTTTTATATTTAGACTTTGAATATCTAACTGGATGATAGTCAGATATTGCAGCAGTAGATATAAATACTTGTGCACTAAGTATCTTTTCATAAACAGCTATTCTCATTTCGTCAGATGTTTCTACATAAGTTGTATCTATACCATCTGGTTTGTCTAATGAAGTTGGTCCTGATATAAGATTCACCTCTGCCCCAAGTTGTTTTGCCACTAGTGCAATTGCATATCCCATCTTTCCAGAGCTATAATTAGATAAAAATCTTACTGGATCAAGTGGCTCTCTCGTAGGCCCAGCAGTAACAAGAAACTTCATTCCAGATAAAATTTTTTGTGATTGGAAATTCTCCAATTGTTCTATAATATATTCAGTTGACGACATTCTTCCATATCCTGTATCGCCACATGCATGTTTCCCATATTCAGGTCCAATAATATTAATATTATTCATTTCTAATTTTTCTACACTCGATTGTGTAAACTTGTTTGTCCACATGTCCGGATTCATCGCTGGCACTACAAATAATTTTTTATTGAAAGCAAGACAAATAGTTGTTAATAAATCATCTCCTACACCATTAGCTATTTTGTTCATTAAATTTGCTGTACAAGGAGCTATAACAAGAATATCTGCCCATTTTGCCAAGTCTAAATGTGCAAAGTTCGATATTTTAGATTTGCCATTTTCATGAATGACTTCATTATCAGACAAAGATTCAAGAGTTGTAACAGTTACAAATTGATTAGCACTCGAAGTCATAATCGCTTTAACATTTGCTCCATATGATTTAAGTTTGCTAATAAGATCTGCTGCTTTATAGGCAGCTATACTTCCACTTATCCCGACGAGTATATTTTTGTTATCTAGAATTCTCATAATTTGATCCAAATTAATGATTATTTTATATCGTTTTCAAGAAATACAATAGTCTTTCTATGTCTTTTGTGCTGTGGTTAGACGTAAGACTGATTCTTATTAAATCATTATTTTTTGGTACAGTGGGATACCTAATAGCTTGAATAAAGATGCCAGCTTTAAGTGCAGACTCCTGTATTTTCTTTAATCTTATAGGCTCGCCCACTATTATAGTCTGAATAGGCGTTTCAGATTCTTGCAATTTGATATTTTCTTTTTTTGCAATCTCTCTAAAAATCTTGATGTTTCTATTAAGCTTTTTATTTAGAGATGTATTATTTTTAATATATCTTAGACTTTCAAGTACAGTACCCGCAAGAGAGGCTGGTAATGCTGTAGAATAAATATAAGGCTTTGATTTTTGTATCACCAACTCAACAATATCTTTATTACCAGAAATGAATGAACCAAATATCCCCACTGCTTTGCCAAAAGTACCTATATAGGCATCAATATTAATATCATCTCTATTATACATTGATAAACTAGAAGGAAAGTTTTTTGAATTATTTTTTAGAACACCAAAGCCATGGGCATCATCAACAAAAAGTAGAGCATTATTTTCTCTTGCTATTGATGAGAGTTTTTTTAAGTCACTAAATTCGCCTGTCATACTGAATACAGCGTCTACATATATTATCTTAAGACCACACTTAACTTTCTCTATCTTTTCAGATAAATCTGAATAATTTTTATGGTGAAATCTTATTAACTGTGATTTTGTTAACCGCGTTCCCTCGATTATAGAATTATGATTCATTTTATCCTGAAGTATTACAACATCTTTGTCCGATAGTGCATTTATTAGACCAACGTTTGCTAGATATCCTGAATTCATTACTACTGTTGAATCTAATTTTGTCAGCTGAGTTAATTCTTGCTCAAGCTCTTTATGTTGTGAAGAGTAACCACTTATCAACGGCGAGGATCCTGATCCAACACCGTATTTTTTTACTTTCTTATAAAATACGTCTTTGAGATAATTGCTGTTAGCAAGACCTAGATAATCGTTACTTGTGAAATTTAATACTTTTTTATTCTTTATTACTACATATCTATCCTGAGGTGAGTTTACAGGCATCCTCTCTCTGTAGTAACCATCTTTACGAAGTTCACTTATGATATTTGAGTAATCAAACACAAATTAAATAGCTCCTATTTTAAGTTTGCGCATTAATTCTTGATCATGTTGAATTGATGAATTTTTAGTTGTTAAGAGTTCTTCGCCATAAAAAATAGAATTTGCACCAGCAAAAAAACATAAAGCTTGAGTTTGATCATTCATGGAATCTCTTCCTGCCGAAAGTCTAACCATGGAAAATGGCATCACGATTCTTGCAAGTGCAATTATTCTTATAAAATCAAAGTCATCGACATTTTGATTTTCTGAAAAGGGAGTACCTTTAACTCTTACTAACTTATTTATCGGAACTGATTCTGGTTGAACATCAAGGTTTGCAAGTACGTTTAACAATTTTAATCTATCATCATGATTCTCACCCAACCCCAAAATTCCTCCACAGCATACTTTGATATTTGCATTTCTAACATTCTTAATTGTATCAAGTCGATCTTGATATGTTCTCGTTGTCACCACTTTGCTATAGTACTCTTCAGAAGTGTCGAGGTTATGATTGTAGTAGTCCAAACCAGCATCTTTTAAAGTTTGTGCTTGGTCGCTGGTTAACATGCCTAATGTAACACAGCTCTCCAATCCAAGTTCCTTAACACCCTTTACCATATCAACTATCTTACCCAGGTTGCTATTATTCAAATTTCTCCAAGCAGCGCCCATACAGAACCTCGATGCACCATTCTTTTTTGCTTCTCTTGCTTGTTTGAGTACCTCTTCTAGGGAGAGGGTTTTTTCTAACTCTATCCCTGTATCATATCGGATGCTTTGAGAGCAGTATTTGCAATCTTCTGGACAGCCACCTGTTTTCACAGACATTAACGTAGAAATCTGAACTTTATTAGGATCATGATATTTTCTATGAATTTGGTGAGCTTCCCAAAGAAGATCGTTAAATGGCAAGTTATATTTCGTCTTTAACTCTTCTAAAGTCCAGTTATTTTTTTGATCTAAATTTTTCATAAACACTAGAGATAGTTAAATATTAGACCAAAAGTGACTATTAATCCAAATATATTATTATTTTCAAAAGCTGATATACATTGATAAGGGATTCTATTACTAACAAGCAGATTTTGGTAGATTATACATAGACATGACACTAGGATACATAAATAGAAAAAAAGATTAAAATTATTCAACAAACCTATCACAAGAAAAATTGTAATAACTAAAAAATGAAGATATTTAGAAATCTTTATGTCATTATCCCCAAAAAAAATAGCCGATGATTGCACACCAATTTTCTCATCATCTTTTTTATCAGCCATCGCATAGTACGTGTCATAAACAATTGCCCAAATAACTGTTAAGAAATACAATAAAAAACAATTAATATCCATGTTTCCAGTTTCAACAATAAAAACCATGGGTATACTCGAACCAAAAGCTAACCCTAGTATAAGCTGAGGCATTTTAAAGTATCTTTTCATTAGTGGATAAATTATTAACAAGAAAAAAGAGAGTATTGCAAATATTAATATCTCTAGGCCTAGTATTAAAAGTAATGATAAGCATATAAGGATCAAGATTGTAAAGATACTCAACGCTTCTCTGTTTGATATCTTATTGCTCGCTAATACTCTGGACTTTGTCCTTTCTACTTTCTTATCAATATCCTGGTCAAAATAATCATTAATAATACACCCTGCAGATCTTGTGGCGATAATACCAACTGCAAAAATTAGCATATAAATCACACTCGGTTTCCCACTAGTAGAGATAAGAAAGGCCCAAAGAACTGGCCACATTAGTAAATAAAAACCAATAGGTCTATCTACTCTCATGAGTTCAAGATAAAGCTTTATCTTACTCATAGTTGTATTATATTTTTCCATCAAGACCCATTTGAAAATATTTATGGATAATTGAATCTTGATTTTCGAGCAACCAATCAATATCTGGTTGGTTGGTCATTGCCTTATTAATTGCAGATGAGGTTGCCTTTCTATGGATATCAAATAATACTTTATGGTCTAAATTATCGTCTTTGGAAACAGATGGGTTAAGCCAAACAGATACAATTATTCCAAGCTCATTAACTTTTTCTTTGGGAATATCCTTATTCCTGATAGAGTCAAGAACACCATTGGCGATAGCAGCTTGAACCGTACCCATTAATATATTCGTATATCTATTATCATTTACTGTGACTTTACTCACCATTAGGGTTGGTGGCCTTACCATGATGTCTGTATTCATTATAGCTAGCACTTTTGAATGTCCTTTCGTTTGGTTGCCCATAAGGTTGGCAAAAGCTGTTCCAAAAGGCCCATCCATCTCACCTATCACAACCTCGGGCTCTGCTGCAGTACCAGGAGGGCCACCTGCCACAAGGGCTTCTCCAACTCTTAAAGTTATTTTTTCACTCATAATTTTTTCCTTTCATATTTTTATGACTATAATATATGTTAAGTAAAAGAAATGAAAATATAATGATAAGATCTTTCGAAAATAATTATCCAGATATCTCAAAATCTGCTTATATTGATGAGCAATCGACTGTTATAGGGAATGTGAAAATAGGTGATGATAGTGCAATGTGGCCACAGTCTGTTGCAAGAGGTGATATTAATCCAATCATTATTGGAGCAAGAACAAACATTCAAGACGGGTCAATCATCCATGTAACACATAAAAGTGATTACTCAGTGGGATTCAGCGTTACTATAGGTGATGATGTTACTGTGGGTCATTCAGTAATAATACATGCATGTCAAATCGGTAATCGAGTTTTGGTAGGAATGGGTAGTATCATTTTGGATGGTAGTGAAATACCAAATGAAGTAATGATTGGTGCTGGCTCTTTAATTAGTCCTGGAAAGAAACTCGAGAGTGGCTTTCTATATCTAGGCTCACCTGCAAAAAAAGTAAGAGAGCTAAATGATAACGAGAAAAACTTTCTTTTATATTCAGCAAAAAGTTACGTTGACTTAAAAAATAGACATATCACAAAGATCTAATCTTATCTTCAACAGGATCAGTGTTGGGCAGAAATTTATTCCAAATCTCATATGACAGAGCTGCCTGATGAACAAGCATGCCAATACCATCCAGAGTTTCTGAGGCACCCATACTCTCTGACCATAATTGAAATTTTGTCTTTTTACGTGAATAGAAAAGATCATAACTAATCGCTTTATTTTTGAATATGTCGCTTGGAAAAGGGATTTCTAAATTGCTCATACTTATTGGTGTTGTGTTAATGACTAGATTATAGCTATCATTTTCTGAGTAGTGAGAAATTCTCTTTTTATCTTTAAAGTTTTTAATAATATCCTCTATCTTACTTTGAGTTCTACTTAATATTGAAATGCCTGTAATATTTTCAGAGCACAACGAATTTACAATGCTACGGGCTGACCCACCTGCTCCTAAAATAAGGATATTCATATCAGTTACAATTATATTTTTTTTCTTTAAATCATTAACGAACCCCTGCCCATCTGTATTAAATGCTTTTATTATTCCTTCATCATACCAGAGGGTATTTGAGCATTGACAGATATCGCTTATCTCATCTTTTGTATCAGCAAAGTTATATGCTTGATCTTTAAATGGAATCGTAACATTTGCTCCAACCCCTTTCTTGGAAAAAAAACTTTGAGCATGTGTCTCAAAGTCATCACTTTCTGGCTCTATGGCTTTGTACTGTATATTGAGTTTTTGCTCTTTAGCAAACTCTTTGTGAATAAATGGTGATAAGCTGTGACTAATAGGGTTACCAAAAACTGCAAATTTTTTTATTTCATCCATTTTAGTGCTTCTTTAGCATAATACGTGATTATAGCAGTAGCGCCTGCTCTTTTGATACATGCTAATGTCTCCATGACAATTTTCTTTTCATTTAACCACCCTTTTTGGGATACTGCTTTCATCATAGAATACTCTCCGCTGACTTGGTAGACAAATATAGGTATATTCAGTTTTTCTTTTATTCTTTGGACAATGTCTAGATAAGGTAGCCCTGGCTTTATCATAACAAAATCGGCTCCTTCATTTATATCTAGCTCTACTTCTCTTAGAGCATCCCCAGTATTTGCATAATCCATTTGATAGCTGTCTTTGCTCTTAGCGCCTAGACTCTTTATCGATCCCACAGCATCCCTAAAAGGCCCATAAAAATTAGATGAGTATTTTGCGGAATACGCAAGGATCATTGTGTCCACAAATTTATTTCTCTCAAGTATCTCTCGAATTTTCAATACTCTCCCATCCATCATGTCAGATGGGGCTATTATGTCTGCACCAGATTTTGCATGACTCAACGCTTGTTTCGTCAGTACTTCGACTGTCTCATCATTTAATATTTTTCCTTTTTTAGAAAGTATCCCATCTTGACCATGAGTAGTGTATGGATCTAATGCAACATCGCTAATAATAGTACTCTTGGGGACCTTTTTTTTAATCTCACGAATCGCCCTTTGAATTAATCCATCATCGTTATATGCTTCGCTTGCTTGATTACTTTTTTTTCTTCTATTAATTTGCGGAAAAAGTGCTACTGCACCAATACCATTTTTTGTCAATACTCTAATTTCTTTAACTGCCATATCAATTGAATATCTATTAATACCAGGCATGGATGAAATTTTCTGAATTTTATTTTTACCTTCTGTTATAAAGATTGGTTGAATTAAATCGGAACCACAAAGGTTAGTTTCACGTACAAGCTTTCTAATCCCACTAGTGGATCTGAGCCTACGCATTCTAATGTTCGGAAAACTTTTTTT
>CAJWIW010000029.1 GCA_913041865.1 uncultured Gammaproteobacteria bacterium | reverse complement strand
TTATAGGTATAGGAATCGCTGATACGAACGAGGTATTATCTGTAGCAGTACTCCCGTTTGAAAACAAGGGTGAGAAAAAGGATGACTTTTATGCCTACGGTATCAGCTCTGATCTTATTAAAGACGTCTCAAGCACTGGTATGCTTCGAGTAGCGGCCCTAGCCGATATTGAAAAACTTGATTATCTGGAGATGAACAATGATGAACTGGCTGATAAGCTTCGGGTTAGATATGTCGCAAAAGGAACTCTGTGGAAAATGGACAGCGTTTTTCAGTTGTCTATGGAGCTGTTTGACACCAAAAATTCTGAGGTGGTGTGGTCAAACAGGTGGCAAACAAACTGGAGCGATCTCTCTACAATAAAAGGAGACCTGTCGAATGAAATTTTAGCCAATCTCAACATAATGGTTACTAAGAACTCTGAGCAGGTGAATGTCACAGGAAATCCCGAGGCATATGAGTACTACCTTAAAGGTAAATATAAATTTGAAAAAAGAACATCTCTAGAAGATATAGAAATATCCAGAGGGATGTTTGAGAAGGCTATTAGCCTTGATAGTAATCTTGTAGATGCAACTATTCTCATTGGTAGAACCTATATGTATACCAGCGAGATCGATAAAGCTGAACCACTTTTTGATAATGCTGTCGAAGTATCAAAAAGAATAAAAAACAAAGTTGCATTATCGAATGCCTTAACGAGCTTAGGTGTTGTCTCATATTATAGAGGAAATCTTGATGAGGCATTGAAAATATATTCAGAATCAAATTCAATTGCTAAAGAAGTAGGTGATAAAGGTCAGATCATAAGAAATTTAAATAACCTCTCCTTGATCTATTCTGCCCGAGGAAATCAACAAAAAGCCTTAGAGATCCTTAAGGAAATGCTGAGTATGGCAATTGCTATCGATGACAAAATGCGTATGGGCTATGGTCATCAAAACCTTGCAGCGGTCTATAGCCAGATTGGTAAAGAAAAACTCAGCTATGAGCATACCTTAAAAGCATATGAACTGGCAAAAGAAACAGAAGACCTTAACATGCAGGCAGCTGCGCTTACAAACATTGCAGCTAACAAATCGAGAAATAAAGATCATGATGAGGCCTTGGAAGGCCTTTACAAGGTATTGAATATTTTTGATGAACTGGGAGATAAGGGACAGGTAATAGAAACTTTATATCGAATAGCTCTTACATATACCACCATGCACAAAGATACAAATGTACTTGAGACGTGTGAACGTGCTCTTCTATTAAGTAAAGAGTTAAAAGATGATTTACTTATCTCTAAAAGTTATATCATGCTAGGAGGGGCACAAAACGAGCTAGGGAACAAATCTGAAGGTTTTAAAAATCTGAAAAAATCAAAAAAAATATATCAAAAAGTGAACAATCAAGATGGCCTAGGAATGGTAACAGGAATGATTGCGAACCACTTTTTGGAAACTGGTGACTTAGATAGTGCCATGCATTATATCAAAGAATCATTCAAGATCCATGAGGAACTGGGAAATAAAAGTCAAATCCTACAAAACATAAGTTTCATGGCTGGTCTTGATCTTCAAAAGGGAGATACTGAATCTGCAATGGGTCATTTGGATCAGTCGATGGATATTGCAAAAGAAATTAAGGATGATATGAGGTATCACTTTTACCACTTTGGAAAGGGATTGATTTATTTTCAGCAAAAGGATTATGCTCAGGCAATGGATGGTAACATGAGTAAGTGGTATGAATGGTTTACTGAAAATGAAAAAGATATTTCCCTTAGAGACATGAGTATCTACCTGGTTTGTTTAAAAAAGCTAGGCAGAGATATTAATCTCTCTCAATTAGAAATATTGATGGAGGAAACACCAGAGCGTAAGTATGGGTATGAATTGAATTACAGGTTGTATCAACTCTATGATGATCGCTCTTACCTAAAAAGTTCTTACGAAAAAATAATGGATATAAAGGCTAAGCTTGATGATAAAACAGGTGAGAAATTCATTAACTACCCATTAGAGAGTGAGATAGTTAAGGTTTATCAAAGTATTAGTTGAAATATCCCATAGCTATTTCATAAACGTTTATTTTGATAAAAAGCCCCCCTTCACGGGGTTTTTTGTTTCCTATAGCATTCTTAGATTTAAATCCAAATGAGCGACACAAAAAGAAAACTTGCGGCCATTGTTTTTACAGATATAGTTGGATTTACCAAGTTAACGGCGAAAAATCAATCCAAGGCATCATCGCTTCTTAAAAAACAACGTGAGCTTTTTCGCCCTATCATTGAATCATTCAATGGCAAATGGATCAAGGAGATGGGTGATGGCCTTCTTCTTACCTTTGATACAGTAACGGACGCCGTTCACTGTTGTTTGGATCTTCAAAAAGTCTCTAAAACGGTAGATGGACTCGATTTGAGAATTGGTATTCATGAGGGTGAAATACTAGTGGAAGAAAACGATATTCTTGGAGATGATGTAAATATAGCATCTCGAATTGAACCCTTTTCAGCACCAGGCGGTATTGCTATTTCCAGCAAGGTTAATGATGCAATTATAAGGGAAGAAGAGTTCAAGACTAAATACTTAGGTGAACCGAAGCTTAAAGGAGTAGGACAGAGGGTTGAGGTCTATTGCATCACCTCCCACGATTTACCAGAGACTAGATTGTCAGATGTGTCAGCAAAGCTAGAGTCGAAGGGAATCCAGTGGAACGTTTATAGCTTAACGGGAGCAGCTCTTTCAATTTTGGGTATTTTATTTTGGATTAATCTTTCGTTTATTGGAATAGGAGTAGCAGACACTAATGAGGTGCCATCAGTCGCTATTATTCCTTTTACAAATAAGGGAGATGCCAAAGACGATTTTTATGCATACGGGATTAGTTCTGATCTTATAAAAGATGTATCCAGTGCAGGTATGTTGAGGGTAGCTGGCTTGGGAGATATTGAGCAAATTGATTATTCCAAAATGAACTATGATGAATTAGCAAAAGAGTTGAGAGTTAGGTATGTAGCAAAGGGCTCAATCTGGAAAATGGATTCCATGTTTCAGCTAGCTATGGAACTGTTTGATACTAAAAATTCTGAGGTAGTTTGGTCAAATCGTTGGCAGACATCTTGGAGTGACCTAAGTTCAATTAAACTAGATCTATCCAATGAAATTTTAGCAAATCTAAATATCATGGTAACAGAGAACGTTGAGCAGGTTAATGTCGCAGGTAATCCAGAAGCCTACGAGTACTACTTAAAGGGCAAATACAAGTTTGAGAAACGTACCACGCTAGAGGATATACAAATTTCCAGGGGTATGTTTGAAAAATCTATTAGTCTTGATAGTAATCAAGTTGGATCAATGATGATGCTCGCGAGAATGTATAACTCTGATGATGAACCATTGAAAGCTGAAAAACTGTTACAGAGAGCGCTTAAAATATCAAGAAGTTTAAATGATAAAAAATCTGAGGCTAGCGTATTTAAATATCTGGGGATTGTTAAATATAAAAGTAAACAATACGATGCGGCCAAGAAGTATTATGAAGAGTCATCAAAAATTGCCAAAGAACTGGGTGATAAGGTGCTTGAAACTACTCTGCTTGTAAATGTTGGAAACCTAAACCGCTCACTTGAGAACTATGATGAGTCTATAAGAATGTTTAAGGAAACCCTTGATATAGGATTAAAGTTGGATAATAAAAGATTGCAACTGTCATCATACCAAAATATAGCTGGCGCCTATCATTCAAAAGGAGAACAGGAGAATGTACTTGAATACATAAACAAGGCACTAGAATTAGCTAGGGAGCTAGAAGATTTCGTTAGTCAAAAAAATGCACTCCTAAACATTGGCCTGTTTCACTATTTCAATGAGGATTATGAACTGTCTATACCAAAATTGGAAGAGGTCTATCAATTGGATGAACAACTTGGTGATAAAACTGGGATGCTTGGGATGTTAAATATGATTGGTATGGGATACTACTATCTGTACAATACTAAAGAAGCAATTGAGACGCTTGAACGTGCGCTTGACCTTAGTAAAAAAATAGGTGATGAAATTAAAATTGCAAGAACGATGCTCAGCATTGCTGGAGTTGAAAAAAGAGAAAAGAACTTCACAAAAGCATTTAAATACTATTTTTCTGCAAAGAATATTTTTGAAAAAGAAAATTCATCAGAATTTTTGTCAAATACATTACTATCGCTAGCGAGTACCCATTATGCAAGAGGAGACCTAGATAGTGCCAAAATTTATTCCAACAGAGCCTTTGAGATTGTAGAAGAAAGGGGATTTAACAAACAGATAATTGCCAATATGAATCAACGGTCCCAGATAAATCTACACTTGGGAGAAACCAATACTGCCATTGAGCTTGCTAATAAGGCGTTGTTATTAGCAAAAAACAGGGATATGAAAGTACAGATTCATAAAACTAAATTTTTGATTGGTATGTTTCATTATGCGAATGGCGACTATGAAATTGCCATGAATGAATATTTTGAAGATTCTTACAATTGGCTGGAGAAAAATAGTAAAGATGATGGCCTATTTGATATGGCTGTGTACTATTCCTGTTTGAAAAAATTAAACAGAGAATTTGATGCCTCTAATCTAGTTTCATTGATTGAGGACACCCCAAAAGACAAGATTTCATTTGAAACGAACTACCGACTGTATCAAATATTTGACGATTCTGAATATTTAAAAAGTGCTTATGATGAGATTATGGATCTAAAATCAAATCTTGATGATAAAACAGGTGAGAAATTCATCGCATATCCTATACAAAAAGAAATAATTACTACCTACCAAAATATTAGTTAAAATATCACATAGCTATTTCATAATGGTTCATTTTGATAAAAAGACCCCCTCATGGGGTTTTTTGTTTCATTTAGGATTCTTAGATTTAAATCCAAATGAATGATACCAAAAGAAAACTTGCGGCTATTGTTTTTACAGACATAGCTGGCTTCACCAAACTTTCCTCTAATAATGAACCGGCTGCCCTTGCGCTTCTTGAAAAGCAGCGTGAATTGCTACAGCCCGTCGTTGTAAAAAATAATGGAGAATGGCTTAAAGAAATTGGTGATGGACTGCTGCTTGCATTTGGGACAACCCGTGATGCTGTCGACTGTGCGATAGAGATTCAGCATCTGACAAAGGAGATTGAATCTCTTGATCTTAGGATTGGAATTCACCAGGGCGAGGTAGTTTTTCAGGGTAATGACGTGGTGGGCGATGATGTGAACATAGCATCCAGAATTGAACCATTTGCTGCAACAGGTGGTATTGCCATAAGTGGGAGGGTAAATAGTTCTCTTGATAGGGACCCAGAGTTTGATACTGAATATCTAGGCACCCCAGATTTAAAAGGGGTAAATCAGGAGGTAAAGGTTTATTGCATTGTCTCTCACAACCTTCCTAAAACAGATGCTAGCAAGGTTCAGGCAAAAATTGAGAAAAAAGGTTTAAGGTGGAATATTTTTAGTGCTACGGGTGCTCTGTTGACAGTTATCGGAATATTATTCTGGATCAACATCTCTTTTATTGGTGTTGGTACTGCCAGTGAAAGTAGTATTCCCTCAATCGCGGTACTCCCTTTTGAAAATAAAGGCTCTACAGAAGATGACTTTTATGCATACGGTATCAGCTCTGATTTAATATCTGATGTGACTAGCACAGGTGTAATTCGTGTTGCAGGGCTAAATGATATTGAGAAACTTGACTATGCTAGTATGAGCTATGATGATATTGCGGATAAACTTCTAGTTCGCTACGTTGCAAAAGGAACTCTTTGGAAAATGGATACTATGTTTCAGTTGTCGATGGAGCTTTTTGATACAAAAAATGATAAAGTTGTCTGGTCTAACAGATGGCAAACTGCTTGGACAGATCTTGCTACAATCAAAAATGATTTATCGATTAACATTCTTGAAAATTTAAATATTATCATTACAAAGAATGTTGAGCAGGTGAATGTGGCCTCAAACCCGGAGGCCTATGAATACTATCTAAAAGGGCAGTATAAGTTTGAAAAGAGAGTCACTCTAGAGGATCTGATGGTTGCAAGGGGCTTCTATCAGAAAGCGGTAGAGCTTGATAGTACTCTCATTACTGCAATGATAAAACTGGCAAAAACCTACGCCTATACAAATGAATTTGATACATGCTTAGATTTAAATAATAAGGCATTAATAAGAGCCATAAAACAGAAAGATAGAGCTAATGAGGCTTACGCCTATAATGGCCTTGGAACAGCCTACTGGTATCGAGATGGAGACATTGATAAAGCTCAAGAATATTATAAAAAAGGAGCTGAAATAGCAAACGAGATTGGGGACAAAATGCTTCAAACCTATTTCTTAAACAATCTTTCTATTACCTATACTAATAAGGGTGATACTGACAAAGGCCTCAAATACATGAAAGAGATGTTGGCAATTGCAGAGGAACTAAATGATAAGTCAACGCTTGTATATGCATTTATTAATATTGGTTCAGTATATCAAAGTAATGGTGAGATCGATATTTGGTTTGATTATGCAAAAAAATCCCTTGCTGTTGCAATTGAGATTGAAGATAAAAATGGTCAGGGTTATGCTTTATCAAATATTGCTGGCTACCATGCAACGAAGAAAGAGCATGATATAGCACTGCAAAAGTATGATCAAGCACTGGAGATCTATAAAAAACTAGGTGATAAACAAATGCAAGTGGGTATGTATCATGCTATAGGATCAACATATTTTTTTAAAAAGGATAATAAAAAAAGTTTTGAAATATATAACAAAGCTCTTGACCTAAGTGTTGAGATGGATAATAAAAATTTGATAGTGAATTCTTACAGAATGATAAGTGATTACCACAGAGGAAATGAAGAATATTCAATGGCATTCAAAAATCTATCCCTAGCAAGAAAAATTATAAAAGAGTTAAATGTCCCCGATAAGCTGGCAGATAATTTCTATTGGACAGCAAGGAACCACTCTGAACGTGGAGATCTTGACAGCGCTATCGTATACCTAAACCGTGCTATTGAGATAACACAGGAGCTAGGGAATATGTCTAGGATGTGGCCTCTGTACTATGAGTTATCGGGGTATTATCTAACTAAAGGTGATATAGATAATAGTCTAGAGATGATAATAAAATCATCTGCATTTTTAAATGAAGTAAATGACACTAAGCCTAAGCGTATTCCATGGACCCAGTTTTTTACAGGTACTATTTATTTTTTCAAACAGGAATATAAGACCGCAGTTGATGAGTATATGGATCCCGCTATTGTTGCTCTAAAAGAAATGGGCGAAGAACTCGATTTGTTTGACACTAATATTTATTTTTTATGCCTCAAGGAACTCAAAAGAGAATATGATATAGCTGATCTTAAAAAATTAATTGAAAAAGAAAAGGATGATATAAAATATATTGGTAATTATTACCTGTTTAAACTTCTTGGAGAGCGGTCTTATTTGAAAAATGCGTTTGACCAGGTTATGAAAGACAAATCAGATCTAGAGCCTGAAGTTGCTGAGAAGTATATCAACTATCCGATTGTTAAAGAAATCATCAAAGAATGGGAAATGAATATCTAACTCAAGATATTTTATGATATAGTATTTTTCTCTCTCTTTTATGGTAAAAATAAAGCGTCTTTTATTAGAGTCCCCTACTGCGAGCCTCCATATCATTGGGGCGACATATCTACTACCATCTTTACTGCTTTATTTTGTTTCTGAGGATTTAAAGTTTGCGCATTTGTTGGAGGGATATACTTTTCTTGAGAGTTTGAGAAATATATGGTTCCCATCTGCTGAATTCCTGAATGAAGGCGGTCTTTTTCGGCCAATTGTGTCTACTATAAATCTGATTGATTACTCACTATGGGGTACAAACGCATTTGGCTATCACCTCACCAATGCGCTGGTACATTTGGTTAATATTCAGTTGGTATATCATTTTTCGCTTAGGCTCTTTAAGAGGGTTGATATTTCTTTTTTGTGTTCAGTTATATTTTTATTACATCCGATTTTGGCCAACTCTGTTTACTGGATCAGTGGAAGAACGGATATGGTCGCGTGCAGTTTCTACCTGACTTCATTGATGATGGCCGATAAATATCTTAGAGGCATGGATGTAAAATATTTTATATTATCTCAGGCTTCATTTCTTGCAGCACTTCTTTCAAAGGAAGTTAGTGTAACTCTTCCTTTAGCACAGCTTTGGTTGATTTTATTTCATAGATGCAGCCTGGAGCGAGATATTAGTCTAAAGCCAATCATCACCAGGTATATCTCCTCAAGTGCGTTTGTGGTGGCATTATTCCTGATCTATAGGCTCATCATTTTTGATAAGAACCCATTAATGATTGATGATATCTACAACATAGGCGGGATATACCATTATTTTATCAATGCAATAAAGGCAGCATCCTTTTTGGCCATACCGTTTGGACACCATAATTTTGAGGCAATGGTCTATGAATACAAGCTGTATCTGCTTGTCATAACCATCCCCATTGGAATTCGGGTTATTATGTTAGCTATTCAAAAAAGAAAAGAGCTAGGTCAAGAGATTGTTCTTTTCACTTTGCTTTTGATCGCTGTACTTCCCCTTTTTAAGCTTGCTATGAGGTGGTATATGTACATTCCAGCCGTTTTCTTTGCGATGTTCATCGCAAATATTATTTGCAACCTTTGGGGAAGGGGCAATGTCGCAAAGGCATTAATTTCTATTTATCTAGCATTAAGTATCTATGGTAGTCTAAAAAATTATGGTATCTGGCTTGATAACTCTAGAATCAATAGAGTTCTTGTGAGTCAGCTAGTAGAGCATATAGAAGGTGAAGACAATGCAGATACATTTGTAATCCTTAATTTTCCTGCAAAGATTAATAGAACTGCGACATTTGTCGCAGGTTTTGAGGAGCTCATTTATCTTAAACTAAAAGAAAAAGATAAAAAGATCATCAGGCCCGTAAATATTAATCATCAATTAGACATGTTCCCAACGGCCATTAACTATGAAAGAGGGAGGTTCACCATTAATGCATGTGAATCAAGCTCTCATTGCCTCCTAGGATCAAATAGGCAAAGACTTAGATTGAGCAAATTGAGCCCAGGTGATATGATCAAAACAAGTGTCGGTGATATTTTTATTGAGAAAACAAACCAAGCCGGTCAGGCTATTCGAGTATTACTGGTGATGGACGAAAAGTATCTAAATGACAATACCCAATACTTGTTTTTTGATGAGAAAGATGAGCTTCTTAAGCAATATTTATTTTATAATAATATTGATATATAATTAAAGTTATACATTAAATATTAATATATTAATTCAAATATATATATATATATAAATATAATATATTTAATATAGACCACATTTATCTGGGGTTTTGCTATTGCTAGTGTCTTTATTAAATTAAGTATAAATGTAAGGAGTAAGCTATGAGTCCACAGCTAGTTCTAACAGTTATTGGTGCCATTAACGTTCTGATGGGAGTCGCTATTTATATTGGCGCTGAGAACATTGTGACAGGAGGTGCGTTTATTGATAGTCTGGTTACTCCTGAATCTATAAAAGTAGGTGTCTATATGCATGAGGCACTTGCTGCATCCATGATCGCGATTGGTTTTGTTGCGCTACTGAATAGAGAAATGGAAACTGCTCCAGCAAAGAAATTATTATTTGGAATGGGTGTCGCTTATGTGATCAACCTGGCGAGCATTGCCCTTCACATTCTTAATCCTGAAGTAAATCCACCTCTTCCGGCTGTGCTAATTGTTTTGATTATGGCTGCCGCTGCTTTTTACACATCTACCGCCTCTGAATAGGCAGTAGATCTCTTAAAAAGATATTATTAAACAAAAGGAGTCAAAAATGAGATCTATAAATAGAGTCTTTTTAGTTTGTCTACTGTTTGTTACCTATAGCAAGGCCCAGATCATGGTCATATCACAGAACAAGGTAGTATTCAGCAAGATGAATGAATATCACGAGCTAATGGAAAAACACTGGAACCCTATATTTGATAAGCTAGTGGATGAGGGTAAGCTTGATGAGGTAGGTACGTTAAGCCATGGCTGGGGAGATGAGTGGAACGTAGTTGGATATTACAAAGCCAAAGATATGGCATCTTTTGAAAAAGCATGGAATGAGGGCTATGAAAAGTTTGCTGAAAAAACTCCGCAGAATGTTCGTAACCGAATTACTTCAATGATCATGGAGCACAAAGATAGCATGTATCAGTTGCGACATTCACATTCCAAAAAATAAAAGTTTCATTTAAATGAATTAGTGATTTAGGGGGCTCCTTTCGTCGAGCCCCTTTTATTTTATATATTATTTGACTTACTGATTAAAGTTTCCTTAACTTTAATGAGACTAAGTCTCAATAACATTAACAAATAGAGTTAATATAGAAAAAAATACTGACAATTAAGGGCTCTTGCTCGATTTATATATAAGTCTAAACTCCAAGAATAGGTTCCATCTTTGAGTTAGGGCCCTGTTGTCAGAAAAAATCGTATGGCTGAATTAATTATTGTTTTTAGAGAGGTTCTTGAGGGAGCGCTTATTGTAGGAATTCTTTATACCTATCTCAACAAAACAGAGCAGCATGGTGCTATCAAATGGCTCTGGCAGGGCGTTACAGCTGCTATCGTTGCTAGTATATTGGGATCCATACTCTTCCAAATATTTGCTGATGGATTTGAGGGAAGAGCTGCGAAATTATTTGAGGGTATAGTAATGATACTCGCTGCGGCAATGCTAGGTACGATGATCGTTTGGATGGCGAAAAATAGAAATATAGCAGAAGATCTTAAAGAACAGGCAGACAAGGCATTATCTGGAGACAAGGTGGGATATGGAATATTTGCATTGTCATTTATCTCTGTTTTTAGAGAGGGTATAGAGACCATTCTCTTTCTTTATAGCATAATAATAAAGGAAGGTAGTCTTAATATTACGCTTTCGCTTATCGGTGCTGCTTTAGGGCTTGGTGTTGCTTTTATGATTTTTGTACAAGGAAGAAAAGTCCCCCTAAAGACATTTTTTAATGTGACTTCTGTCATTCTGATATTTGTTGCTGCTGGAATGTTTACCTATGGAGTTCATGAGCTAGAGTCAGCTAAGGTCATACCATACTATGGTGGGAGTGTCGTTGATAGTGGCAACAGTCTCGTCGCAACAAGAATGAATGGAGACTCAAAGATATTTGAAATCAAAGAAAATAGTGACCGTAACAAAGTCCTTAATAGTGCAAATAAATGGGCATCAAGAATATGGGATATAAATCCGCCAATTAATGAAGATAAGAGCTACCCTGTTTTGCATGATAAGGGGGCTGTCGGTGGACTAATGAAGGGCCTTTTTGGATATAATGGTGATCCGAGTTTGATTGAGTTTATTTCTTGGCTATTAGTCTTAGGTGGTCTAGGATTTGCATGGAGGAAAACAGCAGTATGATTCTAAAAT
>CAJWIW010000028.1 GCA_913041865.1 uncultured Gammaproteobacteria bacterium | reverse complement strand
AGAGAAATTTACCAACGAAATAGTGATATATTTAGCTGTTTTCTGTGCTAGAATAACTTCAACTTAGATATGGACAGTTATGAAATTTAAAGATTCTCTTTCTCACAAAGATGAAACAAAGACAATCTATAACATAAGCAAGGTAGATATTTCGCATTTACCATATTCATTAAGGGTACTGCTAGAAAATTACGTCAGAAATACCCCTACAAATAAGCTGGAAGAAAGTGTAATTAAAGAATTTTCTAGTTGGAATGGTAAAGTGAAGGGGCAGACCGAACTTACATTTTATCCTAGCAGAGTAATAATGCAGGATTTTACTGGCGTTCCTGCTGTGGTAGACCTCGCTTCAATGCGTGATGCTGTAAAAAAACTAAATGGCGATCCGTCACTAATTAACCCACAATGCCAGACAGACTTAGTTATAGACCATTCAGTTATGGTAGACCATTATGGAAGTGAAAACTCTCATGATTTAAACACAAAACTTGAATATAAAAGGAATATCGAGAGATACAGGTTATTAAAGTGGGGTCAAGGTGCTTTCAAAAACCTAAGAATCGTTCCGCCGAACAATGGAATTATCCATCAGATAAATATTGAATATATTTCAAGGGTAATATTTGAAAAGCAAAATTCTGTTTATCCAGATACTGTTGTAGGAACTGATTCGCATACAACTATGGTTAATGGCCTTGGTGTTCTTGGTTGGGGCGTCGGAGGTATTGAAGCTGAAGCAGCGATGCTAGGTCAACCGATACCAATGTTGCTACCTGAAGTCATTGGTTTTGAATTAACTGGTGATTTAAAGGGGTCTACTACTGCAACTGATCTTGTACTTACAATAGTAGAGCATCTCAGAAATGCAAATGTAGTTGGAAAGTTCGTTGAGTTTCATGGAGATGCATTGGATCGTTTGTCAATTGCAGATAGATGCACTATCGCAAACATGGCGCCTGAATATGGTGCGACTTGTGGATTTTTTCCCGTCGATAAGATGACACTCGATTATTTATCAACTACCGGAAAAGATAATGATCATGTAAGACTTGTAGAGAAATATACAAAAAATGTATCACTCTTTAGAGATGCCTCAGACAAAATTAAATATTCGAAAAACCTACATCTAGATATCAGCTCTATCAAGGCATGCGTATCTGGACCTAAACGTCCAGAGGACAGAGTAGATCTCACAGACGTTAAAGGAGCTGTTCAAAAGGAAATTAAAAAACTAAAGAAAGAAAAACCAATAAGTTCATCATCAGAAATAAAAGATGGTTCAATAATGATTGCTGCAATTACAAGTTGTACTAATACATCAAACCCTAGTGTGATAATAGGTGCTGGGTTAGTAGCGAAGAAAGCTGTGGAGCATGGTTTAAATGTTAAAGAATGGGTAAAGACGTCACTAGCTCCTGGTTCAAGAGTTGTAGAAAATTATCTCAAACAAGCTAATTTATTAACATATTTTGATAAACTAGGTTTTAACATCATTGGTTACGGTTGTACTACCTGTATTGGTAATTCTGGTCCTCTAGACGCTAAATACGTTGAGGAGATTAATAACAAAGATCTTGTTGTGAGTTCAATTTTATCAGGAAATAGAAATTTTGAAGGCAGAATACATCCTGATATTAAGATGAATTTTCTGGCATCTCCAATGTTGGTAATAGCTTATTCACTTGTTGGTACTATGGATTTCGATATAACAAAAGATCCCATTGGCAGAGGACATAATGGAAAAGATGTTTATCTAGAAGATATCTGGCCATCTATAAATGAAATAAGCGAGATAGTGTCCACTAACATAAACAAAGAAATGTTTACTCAGTCTTATCGTAATCTCTTCCAAGGAGATGCGAATTGGCAAGAAATAGATACAAAGCAATCAGAATATTTTGATTGGGAAGAATCCTCAACTTACATTCAACCATCTCCTTTCTTTGATAGCTTGACTGATAACAATTCAAAATTAGCTAAGATTTCAGATGCATACCCGCTATTAGTTCTAGGTGATAGTGTAACAACTGATCATATATCACCGGCTGGATCATTTAAAGAAACAACTCCAGCTGGTAAATTTTTAGTCTCACGAGGAACTGATATTATAGATTTTAATTCATATGGATCAAGACGTGGTAATTATCAGATAATGCAAAGAGGCACATTCGCTAATATCAGAATACGAAATAAACTTGTTCCAGACACTACAGGCGGCTTTACTAAATACATACCAACTGATGAAGAAATGTCAATTTATGATGCTTCGCAAAAATATATCTCTAACGGTAATGACCTAATCGTTTTTGCAGGTAAGAACTATGGTTGTGGTTCGTCAAGAGATTGGGCGGCAAAGGGAACAAAGTTACTTGGCGTGAAAGCAGTAATTGCAGAGAGCTTTGAGAGAATTCACCGCTCAAACCTTGTTGGAATGGGAGTATTACCTTTGCAATTCATGGAGGGTGAGAGTTTTGATGATTTAGACTTAGATGTCTATTCAAAATATTCTATAGACCAAATCAATGAAAATGATAAGGAAACAATTATCAGTACTACTAAAAATTCTAAAACTTTTTCTTTCAAAGTAAAAATTAGGATAGACACCGCTATGGAGTGGAATTATTTCTTAAATGATGGAATATTAAATTACGTATTAAAGAATATAGCTAGTTCTGCATAGTTACGATAATTTCCTTTATTCTCTTAATATATCTCTTTTTAAATAGAAAAAATTTAAAATCTGAGCCATTACAACTCTTCCATAAATATACTGAACGTATCGCAGCCATGAGTGCTGTCCTTATTCTTGCAGCATTTAAGTCTACTTTGAGATATTGATTATCACCACTTATGACTATTCTCGGCTCTACCTTACTAAATGTATCTATATACAATTGGCCAATTTCTAGCACTAAATCATCGATTGTCTTTTCACGCTTGATTTCGTTAAGTCTGTCAATATTTTTTCTAAATTGGTCGTCTATAATATTTGAAGTATCAATTCTTTTCACAAGATTTTTAATAGAAGAAATGTACCTCCTAGTTTCACTACTTCTTGTGAATATATCATCAATTACTTGTTTCTTTAGAAATTCAAAACCTGACTTTAATAAAGTAGGTTCTTCATATATTGATAGAGGATCATCAGAATTAACGTCTAAAATTGATTTTATGAGAGGTGAAAATTCTTCATTATCATACTTACCTTCCCAAGCAATTCTAGATATAGCATTACATGACTGATATAAAGCTGCGAGTGTGTAAAGTTGTCTGTCTATAGTGCTTATTGACATAGTTTTTCAATAATACCTCCACCTAGACATTCATTATTTTGATAAATAACTGCACTTTGGCCTATTGTTATAGCACGTTCATGTTCTTCGAGTATCAAATAATATCTCTGGTTTCTCTCTTCGATTAATACTGGAATAAGTTTTCCTCCATGCCTGAAGCGAGCTGTATATTTTTTATTTATCACTGGTGCAGTATGTACCCAACTAGCCGAAGAAAGGAGAAGTTTGCCTTTATATAGTAGTTTTTTTTCATCTTGAGTCACAACTAGGTTGTTGTTTGAAACGTCTTTACTCATTACAAACCAAGGATCACTATTAGTGTCTGAAATACCACCAATACCCAGGCCTTTGCGTTGACCAATAGTGTAATTAAATAAGCCTTGGTGCTTTCCTAATATCACACCGCTCTCATCAAGTATATTGCCCGGATTATTTTTTAGATATTTACTTATAAATTCTGTGAAATTTTTCTTTCCAATAAAGCATATTCCCATACTCTCTTTTTTTTCTGAGATTTTGAGATCAAATTCTCTAGCTATTCTTTTCACCTCTACTTTGGTAATATTCTCTAAAGGGAAAATTATATTCTTTAAAATATCTTGTTGTAACATATATAAAAAGTAAGTTTGATCTTTACTCTGATCATATGCAACCTTTAATTTAAACATATTATTGTCATTTTCTACCTTGGCATAATGTCCTGTAGCTAATTGATCGTACCCAAGTGATAAAACGTGTTGATAGAAATAATTAAACTTTATTTCTTTATTACAGAAAATATCAGGATTTGGTGTAATACCTGATTGAAGACCTTTTATGAGTCTTTGAAAAACTAGTTGCCAATACTTATCTGAAAAATTCACCGTCAATAGATCAATACCCAACTTAGTTGCAACTCTCTTTGCATCTTCATAATCGTCAGCTACATTACAATTGTTGCTATCATCGTCTTCTTCCCAGTTTTTCATAAAAATACCAGTAACCTTATAGCCCCTTTCTTTTAACAAAACAGCTGAAATAGACGAATCAACACCACCAGACATAGCTACAGCAATATTTTTTGTATTATTCATGATTTATAATTGTTAATTTTTCCCGTTAATAGTATTATCTACGCTAAATTATAATATATCCATGTTCAAGAGGTAAGAATGAATAAACTAAGATCTGCAAGCGATATCCAAAAAGATTGGGATACAAATCCAAGATGGAAAAATGTAAAAAGAGACTATTCTGCTGAAGAAGTAGCGAAATGTAGTGGTAGTGTGAGAATAGAGCATACTCTGGCTAATAATGGCGCTGTAAAACTATGGAATTTAATAAATACAGAAGATTTTGTAAATGCTCTCGGTGCATTAACAGGTAATCAGGCAATGCAACAGGCTAAAGCTGGACTAAAAGCAGTCTACTTGTCTGGTTGGCAAGTGGCTGGCGACGCTAACACTGGTATGCAAATGTATCCAGATCAATCTCTGTACCCTGTAGACAGTGTACCAAGCGTTGTAAAAAGAATTAATAATGCTCTCCGTAGGGCAGATCAATTGAATATTGCTGAAGGAAACGACATTGTTGATTATATGTTGCCTATAGTCGCCGACGCCGAAGCTGGATTTGGTGGTGTGTTAAATGCATTTGAATTAATGAAAGCTATGATCGAGGCTGGTGCAGCAGGCGTTCATTTTGAAGACCAACTAGCTTCAGCAAAAAAATGTGGACACATGGGTGGTAAAGTTCTGGTTCCTACGCAAGAAGCTGTCCAAAAACTAGCAGCTGCAAGATTGGCAGCAGATGTATCAGACGTACCAACTGTTCTTCTAGCAAGAACAGATGCAGAGGCAGCAAATCTAATTACAAGTGACATTGATCCTAGAGATAAAGAATTCTGCACTGGCGAAAGAACTGCAGAGGGATTCTATAGAGTGAAAAATGGAATTGAACAAGCTATTTCTCGTGGTTTAGCATATGCTCCTTACGCAGATTTAGTTTGGTGTGAAACTGGAGTTCCAGATTTAGATTTTGCAAAACAATTTGCTGAGGCGTTAAAAAAAGAACATCCTGAACAATTACTTGCATATAATTGTTCTCCTTCATTCAATTGGAAGAAAAAGCTGGATGATTCTCAGATCGCTAAGTTTCAAAAAGAGTTAGGCGCAATGGGATATAAATTTCAATTTATTACTTTAGCTGGTTTTCATGCATTAAATCACAGCATGTTCGAATTAGCGAGAGGTTATAATGAAAGTCAAATGACTGCATACGTAAAACTTCAAGAAGCTGAGTTCGCATCTGAGAAAGATGGGTACACCGCTACTAAACACCAAAGAGAGGTTGGTACAGGTTATTTTGATACAGTGACTCAAGTCATCCAAGGTGGTACATCATCAACTACGGCACTTACAGGTTCCACAGAAGAAGAGCAGTTTGAAAAGTAATCTCAATAGCACTTACTATTAAAAATTTTATGATAAAATTTAATGAACCAAGTGATGGTCAAATAATATCATTCAAGGATGGAGTCATACAGACGCCTGATAAACCTATAGTTCCATACATTATTGGTGATGGTATCGGCATTGATGTCACGCCTGTTATGAAAAGAGTCTTAAATTATGCAATCGGTAAAGCCTATGGCGTGTCAAAAGAGATTAAATGGATGGAGATATATGCTGGTCAGCAAGCGATAGATATTTGTGGCGAGTTACTACCTCAAGAAACTATTGATGCAATGAAGAAATATAGAGTGTCAATAAAAGGTCCTCTTACAACACCAATTGGCAATGGATATAAATCTATCAACGTTAGCATAAGGCAAAAACTAGATTTGTTTGCATGCGTTAGACCAATAAGATATTTTCCAGGCACAAATAGTCCGATGGTAGAGTCAAATCTTACAGATATGGTTGTGTTCAGAGAGAATACAGAAGATTTATATACAGGCATTGAATGGGAACCTAACTCAGATGGAGCAAAAAAAATTATTGAATTTATAAAAAAAGAACTTGGTGACTCTCCGTTTCGTTTTGAGGATGAATGTGGAATTGGTATTAAACCTGTATCACGAGAAGGATCCGAAAGACTTATTACTATGGCAATAGAATTTGCCTTAAATGAAAAAAAAGAGATTCTTACTATCGTACACAAAGGGAACATAATGAAATATACTGAAGGTGCATTTAGAGATTGGGCATATGATCTAGTTAAGAATAAGTATGATGGCACGGTTAATGACAATGGCACTTATTCAATTAAATGTTCTAAATCTGGACATATCCTTACAGTTAAAGATTGTATAGCTGATAATTTCCTACAACAAATTATATTAGTGCCAGAGCAACATGAGGTTATCGCAACACTAAATCTAAATGGAGATTATATTTCTGATGCACTGGCAGCTCAAGTTGGAGGGATAGGTATAGCTCCTGGAGCTAACATTGGAGACGGTTATGCAGTCTTTGAAGCAACACACGGTTCAGCAGAGACATTCGCTGGGAAAAATAGAGTCAACCCAAGTTCGATAATTCTATCGGGGGAAATGATGTTACGACACATGGGATGGGATGAAGCTGCAGACTTTGTATTAAAAGGAGTAAAAGGTGCTATACAGAAAAAACAACTTACATTTGACTTGGCTAGAGCAAGAGCAGGGAAAAAGTTTATCAGACCCAAGTCTAAAGAAAAGCATACCGCTGAGGAAATTAAACAAGAGCTTTTGAAGCTTGTTCCTGGTGCAACATTAGTTAGTACACAAGGGTTTGGTGATGCGGTTATAGATAATATGTGAGTTACTATTTATCTCTGAAAATTATTCTACCTTTAGATAAATCGTAAGGAGTAAGGGCAACCATTACTGAGTCGCCTCTTAATATTCTAATATAGTGTTTTCGTATTTTTCCTGAGATGTGAGCTGTAACGATATGACCATTCTCTAGTTCAACTCTAAACATGGTGTTAGGAAGAGTCTCAATAACTTTACCTGACATTTCAATTTGCTCATCTTTTGACATAGTATATTTAAAATTGTAAATTATTATTATTATAACAAAGATTTCATTAAATACTTATGGATATATCAGTTAATAAATACAGGTCAAGCTATAAACTGCTAAATTTTAATCATCTTATGCAGATTTATGAAAAAAACTATCAGTTATTTATGATTGCTCTTGAATTCATTGCTGATCAACAGAAAACATCCACAATTCTTCTCAAAAACAATCTTGTGTTATATGAGCCTATATCCATATCTAGGTACACACAAATATTTCGCCTGCACCATAAATTCAAAAATCAAGCTAACAGCGTTCAAACATCATACTCTTTGAAGCCCCATTTGATTTACACGCTATACAGAGACGCTAAGCTTTTAGAGGTTAAAACGCTCAGAGAGTCCAGAGAATTTCATAGTGAAATAGATAATAAAATTGCAATTAACCTTAGTGTGTATAATTGGCTTAAGTATATGATTGAAAAAAATGATATTTATCAATAGTTTATACTAATAACATTCATCTGATTCAAGATTTAACATATCAGGGGATTAGTATGACTTGTAACTATCCCATACTTGAAATAATGGAAACTATACCATACTATATTGATAAGGTATTAACTACTATGGAGAGAAATGATGAAATTATCAGCAAAAGGAAGATATGCCATTAGGGCTATGATAAACATTGCGTTGAATGACACTAATACGCCTAAAACGTTATTAGAGATTTCAAAACATCAAGGAATATCACTTTCATATCTTGAGCAACTTTTTGCGTTGTTGCGTAAAAACAATCTAGTTGCAGGTGTTAGAGGTCCAGGTGGAGGTTATAGACTTTCAGCAGATCCAAGTGAAATAACAATTGCTCAAATTATAAAGGCAATCAATTCCGACACAACAAGAATATCAGATCATTCAAAACAGGATGAATTGATATGGGAGAGGTTCAGTGATAAGTTATGCAAATATCTTGAGACAGTTACTCTGAGTTCACTTATAGGTGACAACTCAAACACTATTGCAGTAGATGAGTCAGTAACTGAACAGTCTCTGATTACTGAAGAATCTTTAGTAAAAAAAGAATGGGACGCTGCCTAAAAGCGTGATTAAGAGGAGAACTTAATGGCATATAGCAATAAAGTCCTTGATCATTACGAAAATCCTAGGAACGTTGGTTCGTTCGATAAGGATGATGTTTCTGTCGGCACAGGCATGGTGGGTGCACCAGCCTGTGGCGATGTAATGAAGCTTCAAATCAAAGTTAATGATAATGGGATTATAGAAGACGCTAAATTTAAAACTTATGGTTGTGGATCTGCTATTGCATCTAGCTCATTATTAACGGAATGGGTTAAAGGCAAAAGTTTGACAGAGGCATCATTGATAAAAAACACAGATATTGCAGAAGAACTGGCTTTGCCACCTGTGAAGATACATTGTTCTGTTTTAGCTGAGGATGCTATCAGTGCAGCGATAGATGACTATAAGAAAAAGCGCAAGTAAAGAAGATTAATTTATTGAAATTTTAAGAATTATTTCATATATTAATTGTACTATTGAATTAATAATATTTGAGGAGGCCTCAATATGGCAACAACACCAAAAACAATGCCAACTAATGTTGGTGGAATGGAACGTATGCTGAGAATTATAGCTGGTATCGCAATTCTATACATAGGTATGGGAATGGGCATGCCACTATGGGCATGGATTGGCATAATTCCTATTCTTACTGGTTCACTAGGATGGTGTCCACTTTATTTACCTTTTGGGATTAATACTAATAAAGGTCAATAAAAAAACCATTATATTTAAATTTAAGAGACGCATATTGCGTCTCTTTTTTTGCTATGACAGTAAAGAAAAGAACTAAACCAGATTATTGGGAATCTGCAAAGAAACTTTTAAGATCAAGAGATAGTGTTTTAAGATCAATAATTGATGGAACAGATGACCTAAAGTATCTACAAAAAACTTGTACGCCTTTTCAGACTGTTGCCAATGCAATTATCGGACAACAAATATCCATTGCAGCAGCTGACAGCATTACCAAAAGACTCAAGAAAGCATGTGGTGCTATTAATAAGGATAATATTTTAAAGTCTTCCTCTGTAGAGCTAAAGAAAACTGGTTTATCAAATCAAAAGGTTAAATATTTAAAGGGATTAGCTAATCATATTGATAATAATAGACATTATTTTAAAGCTCTGGAAATTATGAGCGACAATGAAGTTACTGAGAGCTTATGTAAACTCTACGGAGTTGGTACATGGACTGCTGAGATGTATTTAATCTTTCAATTACTAAGACCAAATATACTCCCTTTGGGGGATATTGGCTTAATAAACAGCGTTAATAGAATATATAATATTAAAAATACATCAATAGAAAAAATTATTAAGATATCTAGATGCTGGGAGCCGTACCGGACAGTTGCTGTTTGGTATATGTGGAGAGTTACAGATATTGATATAGTTGAATATTGATAAATGTTAGAATTGCAATTATATAATTTAGGGATAAAAATAGATGGATCCACTTTCTCAGGGATTAGTAGGCACTTCCGTTAGCCACTTATACATAAAAAACAAAAGATTGGTTTTACTTAGCATTATAGCTTTCTTGTCAGCTATGAGTCCTGACCTTGATATATTTTTCAGATCAGATGAGGATCCGCTGATATTTCTAGAGTATCACAGGCAATTTACACACTCGCTGATTTTTATTCCAATAGGAGGGCTGGTATGTTCAATATTTTTTTATTTTGTTCTTGCTAGAAGATATGAAATCAATTTTAAGACTGTTTATATTGTCTCAACACTTGCATATGCTACACATGGTCTAGTTGATGCGACAACATCTTATGGTACTCAGCTATATTGGCCTTTTAGTAATGAAAGAGTCGCTTTCAATCTGATATCTGTTATAGACCCACTATTTACATTTCCTATTCTTTTACTCTTATTCTTTTCAATTTTAAAAAAGAATTATTTTTTATCAATCTTATCAGTGATATGGATATTTTCATATTATTCACTTGGTAAATATCAAGAACAGCGAGTAACTAAATACATGATGGAAACAGTTTCTGAGAGGGGACATAAGCCTGACAGCCTTCTTATCAAACCAAGTTTTGCAAATATAATTGTTTGGAAAAGCATATACGAACACAATGATGCATATTATGTGGATGCAATAAAAGTAGGTCTGGAAGAAATCTACCTCGGTGGCACATCTATAGAAAAATTAAATATTGACAAATCTTTTCCATGGCTAGATAAAACTTCTCAACAAGCTATAGATATAGAGAGGTTTCGATGGTTTGCTAATGGCTACTTAGCAGTTTCGCCATTAAATTCCTCACATATAATTGATGTAAGATATTCTACATTGCCAAATAAAGTGCTACCTCTGTGGTCAATAGCGTTAGAAAAATCAGCTCGGAGCAACGAACACATTAAATATGTAACATCTAGAAGTACTTCATCAAGAAACTATAAAGAATTACTAAAAATGATTTTTTTCTAAAAATAAAACTTGTTATAATAAACCTATGAATAGAGATGGCGACGGTTTTTTAATTAATACCAGTGATTGGTCAGAGGAGATAATGTATCAGATGGCCAAAGATGACGATTTCCAAATTACTGATGAAATCCGAGGTTTTATTATGAAAGCACGTGAAATGTATAACGAGACAGGTACGGTGCCTGCTATTAGAGTTTTCGCTAAAGAATATGGTATGGATCGAAAAGCATCAAAACTTTATGATATTTTTGAATCTGGCCCAATGAAAAAAATTGCTAAATACGGAGGACTACCAAAACCAACAGGATGTGTGTAGTTTAAATATGGACAGAGATGGAGATGGATTTTTACTCAATATTAACGACTGGACTGAAGAGTTGATGTATCAAATGGCAAAAGAAGATGATTTTGAAATCACGGATGAAATCAAAGAATACATACTCAAAGCACGAGAAATGTTTAGTCAATCAGGAACTGTTCCAGCAATGAGAGACTTTGCAAAAGAGTTCGGAATGGATCGAAAAGCCAGTAAGCTCTATGATATTTTCAAATCAGGACCGATGAAAAAAATAGCGAAATATGGTGGCCTTCCTAAACCTACTGGTTGTGTTTAAACCTAACTTAAATAAATATCTTGGAGGCGGCGGGAATCGAACCCGCGTCCGATAGCACTTCGCTATTGGCGCTACATGTTTAGTTTGTTATAAATTTAACTAATAAGCTGATAACAAACAATCTACTCATTAGCTGTCTTGCTTAAATTTAACAATACAATAGCAAGCTTATGTATTGCGGTCTTATCATAATGACTTCAGTACAGAGCATATAAGCCTACTCTGAGTGAAGCTAGCGGCAGTTAGGCTGCTAGTGCTAAAGGTTTATTTTCAGCGTT
>CAJWIW010000027.1 GCA_913041865.1 uncultured Gammaproteobacteria bacterium | reverse complement strand
GACGTGTCATCCTTCGGTGGTCTCTGCTTTGTGTTTTTGGGAGCACGTTTTTCCGACTTTTGGAGATGGCGTTGCGGACACAGCACATGTTGTTGCAGATGGAGTTGTGGCTGTTGGTGAAGGTGATATGGAGGAAGATTGCGTTTCCTCTGCAGGCGACTCGGGAGGCTTTATTGAAGAGCCGCCGATGTCGGATTGTGATTCTGAGCTGCCGCTTTTCAATTCAGCTGCAGTGCTGGAGAATGGAGAACAAGTTGCAGAAATACACAAGTCACTCCTGCCATCTTACGACGTCTTCGATGAGGACAGATATTTCGAACACGGTACAACAAGAGGGCCTGTGGTCGTTGCAGGACATCGTATCGGCATCACAATTTGTGAGGACATCTGGTCATCACCTGAACACTGGAATACAGTCCGGTACCCCGTTGACCCCTGCGCAGAGTTAGCATCCCAGGGGGTAGACTTATTCGTCAACATATCGGCCAGCCCGTTCACATTGGGAAAAAGTGAAATTCGAAGAGAGATCGTTTCGAGGAAAGCGCGAGACCACCAAGTGCCGACTGTGTATGTGAATCAAGTGGGAGCTCACGATGAGCTCATATTCGATGGGCGCTCCATGGTCTTGAACGCTCAGGGAGAGCGAATTACTGAGTTGGCAGCCTTTGAAGAGGAAGTCGCCGTTGTCTCACTCGATTCAACGGAAGATATGAACCATAAAAATAAGCGGACCGAAGAGAACGAGTTGTATCAGGCCCTTGTGCTCGGAGTTCGGGATTACGTGCGAAAATCAGGGTTTAAAGATGTTGTTCTGGGGCTCTCAGGTGGTATTGATTCTGCATTAGTGAGTAAAATTTGTGCACTCACAGGTAAACAAACAATTGTAACAACATTACCAATCAAATCACTCGATATTTCACTTAGCTTACTTCATTGTAAGCAATTAGTTCAAGAACACCCAAATGTGAGCCATTATGAAATTGACTTGTCAGATATGTACGACAATTTCAAAGATGGTTTCAAAAATTTAGGTTTCTCCAGCGATCTTGGTCTTGCTAACACTAAAGCAAGGATGAGAATGATAGCATTATACCAGATTGCTGCCTCTACTAGTGGCATAGTCGTTGGCACCGGTAACAAAGTAGAAGATTTTGGTGTTGGTTTTTACACTAAATATGGTGATGGGGGAGTTGATATATCGCCCATTGCTGACTTAACAAAATCAGAAGTGCGTTCACTTGCGACTTACCTTAATATTCACCAAGATATCATCAATGCACCGCCAACAGACGGACTTTGGGAAGATGGAAGAAATGATGAGGATCAGTTAGGTTTATCATATGAGGAGATTGAGGAGGCTATGTTGAATCCAAATAGTAAACATCATCAGAGATATGCTGAAATTAGACAGGGAAATTTACACAAAATGAATCCAATACCAGTATGTATTGTTGATGAGAAAATAAAATCTAGCTAATTATTAATCAAAAAAATTAAAAATATCGTACCAGTTTTTGTCCTGGTCATTAGTATCTACATCAACTCTCCCTGCATTTTCCTTAATTTTTGATACTACTATTTTTCTGTTTTTTTCTTCAATGTTGTACTCTGGATAATTCTTTTTGAGCACTCTCGCACTATCAAAAGCTAATTGTCTCATATTCAAGTTATTATAACTCTCAACTAATATTAAGAGACCTTTTTCAGTACTTGGCGTCCCTCCATAGTTTTCCAACATATATTTGATACGTTCGATAGCCGCAACATGCGCCGAGCGCTTACTATAATATTCTGCAATATATAGTTCGTTTCGTGCAATCTGATTTCTTATATATATGAGTCGATTTAATGAATCATCAGCATATTTTGTTTCAGGGTACCTATTGACTACTATTGAAAAATCATTAAATGATTCTTTTAGTGCTGTAACGTCATATCTAGATGGATCGTAACCAAAAAAACGAGTTAAGACATTTGCATCTTTATCAAAATTTGCAAGTGCGCGTAGATAGTATGCATAAGACACTTCTGGATGATTAGGATATAATCTGATAAATCTGTTTATTTCTATTATAGCTTGATCACGTTTCTCAGATGCATAATAGGCATAGGAGAGATCGAGCATTGCTTGGGTAGAATATTTTCCAAAAGGAAATCTTGATTCTAATACCTCAAAATATTTTATGGCGTTGTTAAAGTCTTCTAAATTAAGAAATTCTTTGCCTTCACCATATAATTCCGCAGCTGTTAGACCAACTGTTGTATCTTCCTCCTCCAGCATCTTATCTAAAAAACTACATCCCGAGAGAAGACAAGTGATTATAAGGCAAGTAAGGAGATATTTTCTAGTCATTTTGATATTATAGATGAGTTAGAGGATATGTGGTATGAAATCTAAGAATATTTTCGAATTTGACATCTCTCCAGACCATCAGCTCAGACTGGATCAAATTCTGTCTAAGGAGCTCCCGGAATACTCTCGCTCAAGGATTCAAAAATGGATAAAAGATAAAAAATTATTGGTTAACGGTCAGGAATGTTTATCAAAAGATAAGATAAAAAAGGTATCTAAAGTCGAAATTGAGATTGATGAAGACGAAGAAATTGATGTTTCACCAGAGGATATTAAACTCGATATTATATACGAAGATGACACACTTTTAGTTGTCAATAAGTATTCAGGAATGGTCACGCATACAGCCATTGGTAATTATAGTGGAACTTTACAAAATGCATTGCTTCATTACGACCCACGACTAAGAAAATTACCACGAGCAGGAATTATCCACAGACTCGATAAGCAGACTTCAGGTGCTTTAATTGTATGTAAAAATCTTAAAAGTCAATTCATTCTCTCCAAACTTATGCAAGAAAGACGTATCTCAAAAAAATATATTGCCGTAGTATCTGGTTCACTGAAAAGCACTCTAGTCATTGATAAACCGATACGGCGACACCGAGTTAACAGAAAAAAAATGATTGTCGATGAAAATGGCAAAAATGCGAAAACTATAATACATTCATCTATATATAAAGAACATGTATCAATCTTAGATCTAGAGATAATAACAGGTCGAACACATCAAATCAGAGTTCATTTATCAGATTTAGGACATCCAGTACTTGGTGATAAATTATATGGTTATAAGCACAGTAAGTTGAAAAAAAATGGAAAACTCCAACAATTTATGGAGAATTTCGATGGAATTGCGCTACATGCGTACCATCTCAAGTTTAAACATCCTTTTGATGATAAAGATATTGAAATTGAGTGTTTACCTGGGGATGCTTTTAATGTTATAAGGTCATTAGCGCTTGAGAATTAATATGGATGTACAAATACGAAAAATTGCCTGGGGTGCACCTAAAAACATTATAGCTTATCATTCTACTAAAATTGGTGGTTGGAGTGATGGTGCCTTTGCATCTTCTAATATGAGCTTAGATGTTGGTGATAATCCAAAAGATGTTAAAAAAAATCGCGAGTCTATCATTAAACAATTAAAATTAGACTCAAAACCAGTATTTATGAAACAAATTCATAGCGCTACTGTCCGAGCAGCTAAAAGCCCATCTGACAATCTAGTGTGTGATTCTTGCTATACAACCATTAAGGGATTGCCATTAGCTGTTCTATCTGCTGATTGTCTACCAATATTAATTTCAAGTAATGATGGAAATAAAATTGGTGTGATTCATGCTGGGTGGAGAGGACTAGCAAGTGGAATAATACAGAAATTTATAAAGAGATTCTCCAGAGATCCAAAAGACCTAGTCGTATGGATTGGACCTTCTATAAATCCAGAAAATTACATAATTCGTGAAGATGTATTTAATAAATTATCTAAAATATCAACAAAATTTTTCTCTCGTACAAAAGATGTAGGTGCATGGCATTTAGATCTAAAATATGTCGCTAAAATCATTCTAAAACAAGAGGGTGTTGAGAAGATTTTTCTTGAGAATATTTGTACATTCTCAAACCCGGATCAGTATTATTCCTACAGAAGAGAAAATCAGACTGGACGGGTTGTATCAATAATATGTATTAATTCTAATGATAACGAAGATTAAAGACTACTTACAAAATTTGACTCCATTAAATTTACTCGTAATCGCTTTAGTTATTGGTTTGATTTTTGGAGCGATAAATTTAGGGATGAAGTATCAATCATATATGAAATTTCTTAATAGAACACAAATTACTGCCGTAAAAGCAAAACCTGTAATCATAGATACTGCTGAGAGCAAGTTTAGAGCTATATCAACCATAAAATCCCTTCAGGCAATAGACATAACATCAAAAGTAAATGGGATTATACAAGAAATTCATTTTATTGAGGGAACTGAAATTGCTAAAGGTCAGAAACTTTACAGTATATTATCATCCGATAATGTAGGTATGGCTGAAATATATGCGCCATTCAGTGGGTTAATTGGACTTAGTAAGAAAAATGTAGGAGATGCTGTTGTAAATGGCACATTCCTCTCATCACTTGATAATAATAGTAAAATGAAACTAGAATTAAATTTACCTGAAAGATTACTTCCTTATCTCAGTACAAACATAAAAATTAGGGCAACTTCTGATAACTTATCAGATAAGATATTTGAAGGTAAGTTAGAATTTATTGATACACGTATAGACAAAAGCACTAGAACAATAGCAGCTTATTCTCTTCTTGAAAATAATGATAATTTACTCAAACCAGGTTTATTGATGAAGGTAGATTTGATATTAGAAAGTGTTAATAATGCGATTCTAATTCCTGAAGAAGCTCTACTTAGCATAGATGGGAAGCACTATGTTTATATTGTTAATAGTGATAAGGCTGTGATAAAAGATATAACTATTGGTGTCAGAAGTGATGCTCTAGTTCAAGTTATATCAGGTCTAAATGAAAAAGATAATGTAGTGTATATGGGTCAAGAAAAACTTAAAGACCAATCATTGATTAATGTCGTAGATTAAAATGCATATCTCTGAAATAACTGTCAATAGACCAGTGCTTGCAATAGTAATCAGCTTATTCCTTATTATTTTAGGACTAGTATCATACGATAAGCTATCAATACGTGAGTATCCAGACATCGATAAACCTGTCGTAACTGTATCTACAATTTACAGAGGCGCATCTGCAGAGATTATGGAGAGAGACGTAACTCAAATCCTCGAGGACTCTATTTCAGGAATTTCTGATATAAAAGAGATAAGATCAGAGAGTCAGAACGAGTTTTCCAGTATTAAAATTGAGTTCAATCTTTCACGTGATATGGATTCCGCAGCCAATGATGTTAGAGAGAAAGTTAGTAGAGCACTTTCTAAGTTACCAAGAAATGCAGATCAGCCAAGAGTGTCAAAGTCAGATACTGATGCTAGAGCTGTTATGTGGATCGGCTTTTCAAGCAATCAGCTCACGAGTATTCAGCTAAACGATTACCTTGATAGAAATATAATAGATCGATTATCTATTTTACCAGGAGTTGCATCTATAACTATAGGTGGTGAGAGGAAATATGCAGTTCGTGTATGGTTAAATCCAGATGAGATGTCAGCTAGAAATGTAACTGTTAATGATGTGTTAGCATCAATCAATCGAGAGAATGTTGAAAAGCCTGCAGGTCGTTTGGATTCTACTAATAGAGAGTTAGACCTTCAAATGACATCAAAATTGTCATCAATAAATCAATTTAAGAATATTTTGATAAAAAATATTAACGGTAAAAGAATTACCTTAAATGACATTGCCAGAATTGACATAGGAGCAGAAACTGAGCGAGGTTTCCTAAGAGCTAATGGCGAGGATGCAATTGGTTTAGGCATTGTGCGACAAACGAAATCAAACGTCCTGAAGGTCGCTGATGCTGTAAAGAGGGAATTAGATCTTATAAGACCATCATTACCAGAGAATATAACTATGGATATTGGTTATGATCAATCTATTTTTGTTAAAGAGTCTATTTTTCAAGTTAGATTAGCTCTCTTTATATCTATGTTAATGGTTATAGCTGTAATTTTTTATTTTCTTCGTTCACCTAGTGCTACGCTGATACCTGCCGTTACAATACCTATATCTGTTATTGCCACATTCTATATAATATACATCTTAGGATTTTCGTTGAATGTTTTAACCTTTCTCGCACTAGTGTTAGCAATTGGATTAATAGTTGATGACTCTATAGTTGTTTTAGAAAACATCAAAAGAAGAATAGACGATGGTGAATCTGTCTATGATGCATCTATCTTAGGTACTAAACAAATTACATTTGTAGTAATTGCAACTACAATAGTTCTCGTGAGCGTTTTTCTTCCTCTTTCATTTATGGAAGGAAAGACTGGTAGGCTTTTTATTGAATTTGGTGTTGTTTTATCTTTTGCTGTCATATTCTCCAGCATAGTTGCATTAACACTTACGCCAATGTTGTGCTCTAGATTATTCAAAAATGAAGAAGTCACAAATGTAGAACCTGAGTCAATAAGTAAATTTAGAAAATTCTATAAAGATTCCTTAGTAAAGTCACAGAATAAACCTAAAAAAGTTTTTATATTTTCTATTATTGCTATAGTGATTTCTTTAGTTTTATTCCAAGTGACCCAAAAAGAACTCGCACCAACAGAGGACCGAGGTGTTTTCATTATTGTTGTCTCTACTCCTGAAGGCTCTACGCTTGAGTATACTGATAAGATAGTTAAACAAGTAGAAGAATATTTAATTCCCTACAAAGATAATAATGAAATCAAAAAGTTATTTGCTGTAGTTGCACCTGGATTCTCAGGTCAACCAGGCGCAGTCAACACCGCTTATTTGTTCGCTACTCTTACACCTTGGAGTGATAGAAGACATCAGAGAGAAATAGTTGCTGAAATATTTCCAAAGCTCATATCTATACCAGGAGCGAGGGTCATTGCTATCAATCCACCTAGCTTGGGTGGAAGTAATTTTAAGCCAGGTCTTCAACTTGTAATCAGCGGTAACAATTATCGAGATATTAATGAGTGGGGTAACATATTACTAAAAAATACGGAGACTATGAATTTTAAGAATCCAAATATCGATTATAAACTGACTAATCCAAGAATTAATTTATCGATAGATAGGGATAGGGCCTATGAGTTATCAATAAGTGCTGATGAGATAAGCACAACCATTGAAACTTTATTTGCCGCAAATAAAATTACAACATTTGCATCAGATGGACTTACTTATAATGTTATCTTACAGGCAGAGGATTATTTTAGAATGACTCCTGATAGTCTAGATAATATATATATCAAATCGCCAACGACTGAATCATTAATACCTATTTCTAACCTTGTTAGCTTGAATGAAACCTCCTCTAGTGAGACATTGAAAAGAATTAACAGAATGCCTTCAACAATATTTTCAGCCTCTTTACTACCAGGATATCCTTTAGGTGATGCACTGGAAGAGTTAACAAGTCTAACTAGTCAGATTCTCCCTGGTAATGCAAAAATAAGTTATAGCGGATCCTCAAAAGAGTATTTTGAATCTGGAGATAGTTTATTAATTACTATAATTTTTGCAGTACTTGTTGTTTATTTAGTTTTATCAGCACAATTTGAGAGTTTCAGGAATCCTATAACAATCATATTAACAGTCCCTATCGCATTAACATCTGGTCTGTATACACTTTTTTTAACAGGGACTTCAATTAATGTATATAGTCAAATAGGATTTTTAATGCTTATTGGTTTAATTGCAAAAAATGGGATTCTTGTAGTTGAGTTTGCAAATCAACTAAGACGCGAGGGGTTAAAGGTTGAGGAAGCAATTATACAATCTTCCATGATAAGATTACGACCAGTTATGATGACGACTATCTCAACATTATTGGGAGCTATTCCACTTGTTTTGAGCAGTGGAGCTGGGTCAGAGAGTAGATACTCTATGGCTATAGTGGTTTTAGGTGGAATAGCTATTTCATCGTTAATAACACTTTACCTAGTACCTGCATTATATAGACTTATTGAGACTAAGTGATTATTTTAACGGTGGAATTTTGAGACCTTTTTGCATAGAAAAATATTGAGACAAGTCCTCTATATCCTGATCAGATAAACCAGCTGCAAAACCTTTCATCACTACATTGTCCCTGATTCCAGATCTATATTCATTCAGAGCATGAATAAGATAATTCTTATGCTGACCAGCTAATATCGGATACATTTTTATTTGAGAAATACCATCAACACCATGGCAAGCAGCACAAACTTGTGATTTTTCTTTCCCAGCCTGATAGCTTCCTGCGTTAGTTTGATTAGCAAAACTAAAAACAAAAATCATTATAAGAACATTAGTAATCTTAATCATTTTAATGACTCAAAGTACTCAGCGATATCTTTCATATCTTCTTCCGTTAACCCCATTGCATTTGCATGCATAGTCTGATGCTTTCTTTCTTTAGTTTGATAGGCTTTCAGTGCACTGATGATATAGTCTGCATGCTGACCTGCTAATTTAGGTACTTTATATGTGGGATATACGTTATTGTATCCGGGAATTGCATGGCACCCCAGGCATGTCTCTGATTTTGTTTTTCCAGCTGAAAAATCCTCAGCCAAACTGAGGCAGGATATTGATAAAAGTGCTAAAATTGTAGAAAATTTTACTGTTGATTTCATAACCTATTTACGAGAGGATTATACACTAAATTTGATAGAGATAAAACTTCATTTTTTTTGTATAATATAATCTGAGAAAGATGCCTATATACGAATATAAATGCGATGAATGTAACGGGACTTTTGAATACTTTCAGAGCATAACAGAGGACCCGTTAGATACCTGCTCGTTATGTGGAAAACAAAACTGTGTATCTAAAATTATTTCGACATCAGGATTTCGTTTGAAAGGTTCCGGATGGTATGAAACAGACTTCAAAAACAAAGTTAGCAAAAAAAATACTAAAGATAAGAGTGAGAACTAATATCTTTTACATTAGCAAGTAATATGGAATCATTATACGAATATCAAATTAATCAAGACAGTGTCGGTAAAAATGTCACTGTTGCTGGCTGGGTAAGTAAACGTCGAGATCATGGAGGTGTAATCTTCATAGATTTACGCATTGCGAATAATATTATCCAAGCAGTCTTCAACCCCGAAGATAAAGATTCGTTTATTATCGCTGAGAGATTAAGAAATGAGTACGTGGTTGAGGTATCAGGAATAGTTCGTGAGCGTTCAAAAGAAAATATTAACAAAAATTTAATCTCTGGTAACGTTGAAATAGTAGTAGATAAAATAAGATTATTAAATGAATCGAAAACACCACCATTTTCTATCAACGACCTCTCTGTAAATGAGGATCAAAGACTCAAGTATAGGTATATGGATATGAGAGGTGAGCAACTACAAAAAAATATGCGCTTACGATCTAAACTCGTAGAGTCTATAAGAAACTTTTTTTACTCGCATGACTTTATTGATATCGAGACACCAGTTCTAACAAAAACTACACCAGAGGGAGCAAGAGACTACTTAGTGCCAAGCAGAGTTCATCCAGGAGATTTTTATGCTTTACCTCAATCACCACAAATTTTCAAGCAAACTCTTATGATAGGTGGGATAGACAAATATTTCCAAATTGCGAGATGTTTTAGAGATGAAGATTTAAGAGCTGACAGGCAACCGGAATTCACTCAACTTGATGTAGAGCTAGCTTTTGCTAACGAGAACATAATATACGCATTGATTGAAGAGCTATTTAAAAAAATATTCAAGGATATCTTAAATGAAAGTATTATTAATTTTGAGAATATTTCATATTCTGATGCATTGAATAAATATGGTTGCGATAAGCCTGACCTGAGAAACCCACTTGTTATTAAAGACATTGAAGGACTAGTTGATAAATGTGAATTTAAAGTATTCTCAGATCACCTAAATCAAAAAGATTCAAGAATTGTTGCCTTAAGAGTCCCAGGTGGCAATAAGTTATCAAGAAAAGAAATAGATGAGCTTACAAAACTAGCAATCAGTTGTGGCGCTAAAGGCTTAGCTTATTTAAAATGTGATTCAATTTCAGATTATGACAATGGGATTATATCACCTATAAAGAAATTTCTTGGTCCCGACGTCGTTAACAATATTATTAAATTAACTGGTTCAGCAAGTGGAGATATCATATTCTTCTCAGCAGATAAAACAAATGTTGTTAATGCGTCTATGTCAACACTCATAAAAAAACTAGGTGAGGACTTAAACCTTATCAAACCTGCCTGGAAGTTTTTGTGGGTAACAAACTATCCATTGTTTGAAAAAATAGAAGGATCAGACAAACTTACATCATTACATCATCCATTTACGTCTCCTTTACGTGATGAAGATCTTAACTCAAATGATATCCTAAATATTAAATCCAGAGCTTACGATTTAGTGTTGAATGGGAATGAAATAGGCGGTGGGTCAATCAGAATTCACAACCCACTAATTCAAAAGAAAGTATTTGAACTACTCAACCTTACAGAGGATGAAATTGAGTCCAAATTTGGCTTCTTTATCGAGGCGTTATCTTATGGATGTCCACCACATGGTGGTATAGCCTTTGGTATTGATAGACTTGCAATGCTACTACTTGAGGCAAACAGCATAAGAGAAGTTATTGCCTTTCCTAAAACTCAATCTTCCTCATGTTTATTGACAAACGCCCCCTCATCAATAAGCGATTTACAATTAGAGGAACTTTCACTTAAAATAGATAGTAAAGAAGAATGAAAAGCTATAAACAATACTTACAAGAAATAAAGACACTCCTCAATACACATAATGCAAAATTAATTGCCCATTATTACGTTGATGAATCTATTCAAAAAATTGCTGAGGATACAGGTGGTTTAGTCAGTGATAGTCTTGAAATGGCTAGGTTTGGCCAAAAACAAATTGAGTCAACACTTATTGTTGCCGGAGTAAAATTCATGGGAGAAACAGCAAAAATTCTGAGTCCTGAGAAAAATATTTATGTGCTAGATTCATCCGCAACGTGTTCATTGGATGAAGGTTGTAACTTTGATGAATTTAAAGATTTTTGCTCAATGCATCCAGATAGAGAGGTGGTGGTGTATGCAAACACTAGTGCTAAAGTTAAATCAATTGCAGACTGGGTAGTAACATCAAGTATTGCAGTCTCGCTAGTAGAATACCTCACATCACTTGGAAAAAAGTTAATATGGGCGCCTGATAAGTATTTAGGTCAATATATAATAGATAGATCAGGTGCAGATATGGTCCTATGGAACAGTTCATGTATAGTTCATGAGGAATATAAATTTTCGGAATTAAAAAAAATGATTCATGACTATCCAGATTGTGATGTACTTGTCCATCCTGAATCACCAAGAAGCATTATCAGCTTAGCTGATGTAGTCGGCTCTACATCAAAACTAATCCAAGCTTCTCAAGATAGCAAAAAAAAATATATAATCGTTGCAACAGAAAAAGGAATATTTTATCAAATGAAGAAACTGTCTCCAAATAAAATATTCATAGAGGCGCCAACAGCAGGAGAGGGAGCATCATGCAAAAGTTGTGGCCGGTGCCCTTGGATGAAGCTTAACTCGTTAGACAAAATTTTATCAGTTTTTGCAGACAATAAAAACGAAATACAGATTCCAAAACATGTTATTAACGATGCTCAAAAATCAATATCTCGTATGGTAAGTTTTCGAGAAAAAATGTTAATTACAAAGGCATCATAATGGCCGGTCATAGTAAATGGGCAAACATTCAGCATCGAAAAAAAGCCCAAGATAATAAAAGAGGAAAAATATTCACAAAAATAATTAGAGAAGTGAGTGTCGCTGCTAGACTTGGTGGCGCAGATGCATCTTCCAATTCAAGGTTAAGACTAGCAATATCAAAAGCAAACTCAGCAAATGTTCCTAAAGATACATTAGAAAGAGCAATCAAAAAGGCATCAGGTCAAGATAATCAAAATTTTGAAGAAATTGTTTATGAAGGTTATGGACCTAAGGGTATTGCACTTATAGTAAATTGTCTCACTGATAATAAAAATAGGACAGTGTCAGAGGTAAGAAATGTACTTTCAAAAAATGGAGGAAGTTTAGGGACAAAAGGTTCTGTTGCACATATGTTTAGAAGAATGGGGATTCTTAGAATTTCAAATCTATCAGAGGATACTCTTTTTGAGCATATTGATAATATAAATTTAATTGACTATGAGAGTGATTCTGATAACTGCATAGTTTTCACTGATCCTAAACAACTGTTTGAGGTAAAAAAGTACTTTGAAGATAGAGATATGACGACTCATGATGAAGAAATTATCATGGAGGCTATCAATTTAATTGACATTGATCAAGCTGAGCATGAAAAGGCAACAAATCTTCTCAATAAACTTGAGGAATTAGATGATGTTCAGAATGTTTATATGAATATATCCATTGGCTAAAATGATAAAGATCTTAGGAATAGACCCAGGTACAAACATTACAGGATTTGGTTTAATAGAATTGTCGGGTTCAAAGTTTAAGTACATACATCATTCAATTTTAAAAACTGGCTTGAAAAATAAATATACCCAAAAATTATCAAAAATTAACTGTGAAACGGAGAGAGTTATTGCGGAATTCAAACCAGACCATGTTGCTATTGAATCTGTATTTTTTAGTGTTAATGCTGCGACAGCAATAAAACTTGGTCAATCTCGAGGTGCAGCGGTTTGTGCTTGTAGTAGAGCTGATTTAGAAATTTTTGAATACTCACCCAGGCGTGTAAAA
>CAJWIW010000026.1 GCA_913041865.1 uncultured Gammaproteobacteria bacterium | reverse complement strand
TATCCTACATGATAGGATTTCTAATTACATTTCAAGCAATTATTCATATAATGGTAAATATTGGTTTATTCCCAACAAAAGGCATGGGCTTACCTTTTATAAGCTATGGTGGTACAAACCTACTAGTTATGTTCATATGTTTTGGTATGCTTGTCAGAATTCATATTGAGAACAGAAAGAGAGTAAGCCAAGGTGTACAAGGTGGATATTGATGAAAACAGTTGCAATATTTTCAAGTGGTACTGGAGGTCATGTATATCCAGCCAACACTTTAGCTAAAGACTATCTTGCCAACAAAAATCATGTTATATGGATTGGAACAGAGGATGGTATCGAGAATAAAGTCGTCGATAAGAATAAAATAACTTTATTTCATATTCGCTCTAAAGGTTTTAGGGGCAAAGGTATGATCGAAAAGATACTCTCTCTCATATATCTTTTTGTATCATTTATACAAGTCTTCAATTTATTGAGAAAAATTAAACCAAATCTAGTGATTGGATTCGGAGGATATGTGAGTATTCCAGGAATTATTACAGCATTTTTTTTGAGAATACCAAGAGTAATACATGAGCAAAATGCCATTGCAGGTACAGCAAACAGAATATGTTATTTTTTTGCGAATTCAGTTTTTGAGACATTTCCTGGTAGCTTCAAAAAGTTCAATTCTAAAATCATTCATTCTGGCAATTTAGTTCGGTCTGAAATGTATAATTGTACTCAACCAGAGGAGGTATATGTTTCAAATTCATTCTATTTGAAAATTTTAGTATTAGGTGGTAGCCAAGGGTCTGCGTATTTTAATAGTATTTTACCATTTGCTTTATCTCATTTTTCACGAGACAGCTTTGAGGTCAAGCATATATGCGGTAGGGGAAAAGTAGCTGATATAGCAAACAAATATATTGACTACGGTATTAATTCTAAAGTTATAGAATATTCAGATGAAATAGAAGATTTATTTAATTGGTCGACTTTAGTTGTTTGTAGGTCTGGCTCAACATCTTTATCTGAGCTAAGTGCAATTGGTAGAGCATGTATTTTAATACCATATCCTTATGCAACTGATGACCATCAGTTTAAAAATGCTGAGTACCTCTCTAATAACTCAGCTGCTATAACGCTCAGACAAAATGATGAATTTATCGAAAGTTTTGTTACCACAATTAATTTGTTACTGAATAATGAATCAAGATTATATTCTCTAGCACAGAATATTAAGACAATATTTCCACAAAATGGCAAAGATATTATTATGAAAACAAACTCAAAGTATTTCTCAAATAAATGAAGATATTAAAGAATGTATCTCTAAAAAAATATAATACAATTAAAATTGGTGGGCCTGCTAGTATAATTTATTTCCCAGAAAATCACAGTGAGATAAAATCTATTAAAAACATATTGAAAAAGAGAAAAACTTTAATCCTTGGGAATGGATCAAATATCGCATTCAAAGATATTGGTTATAAAAATGATTTAGTATGCTTTAAAAAACTCAAAAACTCATTATCACTTATTGGAACGAATAACATCTACGCTAGTGCTGGTGTTTCATGTGCTAAACTCGCTAAATTTGCACATAGACATAGCATACCAGGTTTTGAATTTCTTTATGGTATTCCAGGCACTGTTGGGGGTGCCCTCAGAATGAATGCTGGAGCATTTGGATCTGAAATTTGGGATATTGTACAATATGTGACCATATTAGATAAAAAATTTGATTTGATAAAACTAGAAAGATCAAAATTTAATTTTTCCTATAGGAGAGTCGACATGAAAGGCATATCTGCTTTTGTTGATGTGTTTTTTAAAATTAACAAAAATCGCAAATTTCAAAGATCTCTTCTTGATGAATTTAGTGTTAAAAGAAAAAAGACGCAACCAATTAATCAATGGTCATCTGGGTGTATATTCAAAAATCCTAAAAAGGATATTTCTGCAAGTGCATTGATAGACAATTCAAACCTCAGTGAAACAAGAGTTGGTGGGATTTATATATCAAATAAACATTGTAACTATTTCATCAATGATGGCACTGGTTCATGTAATAACTTGGAAAAGCTTATAAAAATTATACAGCTTGATATTCATAAACAACATAGTATCAGACTGGAAAAAGAAATATGTATTTATTGATATGAGAGAAGAGTTAAAAGATAAAAAAATCCTTATATTGTGTGGTGGCTGGTCAGATGAACGAGAAATATCTCTGACTAGTGGAAAAGGTGTATATGATGCGCTTTCAGATGATGGTTATACAGTTACTCACATGGATCTTCAATCTGATGATAAAATAAAACTAAATGATTATATCAAGTCCAAACAGATTGATTTAGTGTTTAATCTAATTCATGGCCTTGGAGGAGAGGATGGTCTTATTCAATCGTATCTTGATGATTGCGATGTAAAGTATGTGGGATCCAATGCTGAATCATCAAATCTCTCGTTCAATAAAATCGCAACAAAAGATAGATGGGTGGATTTGAATTTACCTACTCCAACTTACTCTAATTTATCGGGTATTAGTCAGGAGTATCTTAGAGAGGTTCGAAACAGTGACAAGGTTATTGTTAAACCAAAAGCTTCTGGCTCAAGTGTGGGAATAAAAATACTCAAAAAAGAAGATATAAACCTATCCAGCATCAGAAATCTATTAGAATCGATTAGTCAGAATTATGATAATCTTATCCTAGATGATTATTTTATTGAGGAATTTGTCGATGGTAATGAATATACTGCACCAGTTATAGATGACAAAGTTTTGCCAATAGTAAAAATTGACACATCAAGAGAATTTTATAATTATCAGGCCAAATATGAAGATGATGATACTGTGTTTTCGTTTCCTACATTCAATATGGAGCTTGAAAATAAAATTAAAACTGTCTGTCTTAGTGCATTTAAAGGACTTGATTGTCAAGGATGGGGGCGTATAGATTTCTTTTTAACCAAGGATCAAAATATTCAATTGATTGAACTTAACTCCATACCTGGAATGACAAATCATAGCTTAGTGCCTATGTCAGCTAAAAAACTTGGTTGGTCATATCTTGAACTTATCGAAACAATTCTTTTAACTGAGAAATGATCAGGATTACGCTACTAATAATAGTCGTTTCAAGCATCTATTTCTTTAATAAGAATGACTTCTCATCTACTATAGAAAGAGTAGATATAGAGGGTCAATTTATATACTCTAATGAGAAATCAATAACAGAGAAAGCTAAATTATTCATAGGTAAAAATTTATACGATATTGATTTAAGATTTCACAAAAGTGAATTTGAAAAGATGCCTTGGGTTAAAAATTCCCAAATATCAATCAAACCTCCAAACCGTTTAGTACTTAAAATTGTTGAACATACACCAATATTTTTATGGAACGAATCAAGTTATGTCAATAATGAAATGTATACTTTTGTTACTCCAAATCTACCAATTGAAAATATACTGCGTCTTTCAAGTAATGATGATAGCTATGAGAGTGTCTATGAATTATACCAATCTATACAATCATATCTATTAGATATTGATGAGTCTATTTATGCTCTGTCAAAACAAGATGATATGTTGGATGTCAGAACAAAAAATCTGACTATAATAGTAAGATATTCAAAATATCCAGAAAAAATTAGAGCATTTGTATCTATTTATCCAGATTTGAAAAGCAAAATGAAAAATAGAAAAAAAATACATGTTGATTTAAGATACCCCACTGGTTTTGCCGTAAGATAAATAGTGTTAATATGTAATATGTCTAAAAATTATAATGATGAAGTAATTATCGCTCTAGATATCGGAACAAGTAAAGTATTGTGTTTAGTGGCAGATTATGACGAGGATAACAATCTAAGGATAATAGGAGTAGGTCAAGAGGTCTGTGAGGGTCTTAACAAAGGAGTAATATCTGAAATTGGCACTACAGTTAATAGCATTCGAAGAGCTAAAGATAAAGCTTCTACTATGGCTTCGATTAAGTTCGAATCTGTTATTACAGGAATAGCTGGTAGTCACATTCAGAGTTATAACGGGAACTCAGATGTTAATATCTTAAATGATGAAGTTACTGAAGAAGATAAAGAAAAAGTAATTGATATGGCATCAGATATTAGTATCCCTGAAGAACAAGAAATCCTTCACATCATCCCACAATATTTTACAATTGATGGACAGTCCGGCATAAGAGAACCTATTGGAATGGCAGGTAAGAGATTAGGAGTAAATGTACACCTGATAACATGCTCATCAACTGCGAAAAAAAACTTGACGAAATGTATTGAGAATAGCCTTTTAGATGTTGATCAGTATGTTTTACAACCTGTTGCGTCTAGTTATTCTGTTCTGACTGATGAAGAGAGATCCTTAGGTGTATGTCTTGTTGATATTGGCGGTGGAACAACTGATGTTGCAATTTTTACTGAAGGAGATATAAAACATACAGCAGTGATACCTATAGCTGGTAAAAATGTTACAAATGACATACGAATAGGTCTAAGAACATCACTTGAGGCGGCAGAGGAAATTAAAATATCAGAGGGATCTCTTATTAATTCTTCTGAAGATGAGCAAAAAATCATTGCTGTCCCATCTGTTTCAGACAAACCAAATCTCGAAATTTCAAAATCATCACTCACACATATTATAACATGTCGTATGGATGAGATTTTGTCTCAATTAATGAGAGAAATCGAATCAAGTGGTTATTCTTCTAGTATACGAGCAGGAATTGTGATTACTGGTGGTGGATCAAAATTACAAGGACTCGATAACTATACAGAGAGTAAGTATAATATCCCTGTGAGAATTGGCAGCCCTAAACCAATACCAGGAATTACCAATTTAAATGGACTAACAAGATTTTCAACCGCTGTAGGTTTATTACTATACAGAGATGAGCAGTTAAAGAAAATGCCTCACAGGAAGCTCCCAAAAAACTCTTTTTTTGCATATCTATCCAAGACTTGGAATAAAATATCTTCTTATTTTCACAGGGAACTATAAGATCCTAAATTGGTCTAATTATATGGACAAAAGATTTTGTATTATACTGATAAAGCTTAACATTTTGACCAAAAACCTTTAAAATATAGTGAAATTTGAGACATATGCTTAGACAAAGAACATTATCAAGTAAAATAAATGCATCTGGTGTAGGATTACACACCGGCAAAAAAGTCTCTCTTACTCTCAAACCAGCAGAGGCAGACGCTGGAATTACATTTATACGTACAGACATACAAAGTAATCCTATAAAGGCCTCTTTTGATAATGTCAACGACACTAGACTGCAAACTTCACTCTCTAATAATGAAGTAAGAATTTCTACAGTAGAACATCTTTTATCTGCACTTGCGGGACTTGGAATAGACAATGCAATAATTGAATTGGATGGTCCAGAAGTACCTATAATGGATGGCAGCGCAAGACCTTTTGTTTTTATGATACAATCCGCAGGAATTAAAGAACAAGATGCACCTAAAAAATTCATCAAAGTTACCAAGCCAATAGAGGTTAGGCAAAATGAAAAATGGGCTAGAATAGAACCATTTGATGGTTTTAAAGTTGCATTCACGATTGATTTTAATCATCCGGCTTTTGATAACTCATCACAATCATCAGAAATAGATTTTTCGTCTGTTTCATACTTGAGTCAGGTAAGTCGTGCAAGGACTTTTGGCTTTGTAAGAGATATTGAGAATTTAAGAAAAAATAATTTGGCGCTTGGAGGCAGTGTAAATAATGCAGTTGTAATAGACGATTACAGAGTTATAAATGATGAGGGAGTAAGATTTCAAGATGAATTTGTCAAACATAAAATCCTAGATGCCATTGGTGATCTATATTTACTTGGCCATGGTTTAATCGGTTCTTTCTCTGCATATAAATCAGGTCATCACCTAAACAACTTACTTTTGAGGGAACTAGATAATAACCAAGAAGCATGGGAAGAAGTTATTATTGAGGATGTTTCAAACTCTCCAATACTTTATACGTCGCCAGAACCCTTGTTAGTTGACTAATCTAATTTAAACAAAATTTAATATCATCAATTCTGATGTACTTCTTTGAGTTTATATGGGTAATATAATGATGTTTTTCAAACCTCACCAACGTTGCCATTGAGCTATCATCACAGGATATGGTCAATATATGATCTTTGAATGAGATTACTGTGATATTTTTTTTTATTTCATTTGACATAATTTCATGAAGATCATGTGTGATTTTAACCAATAAATCTCTTTTATTGATGACATGCTGTGGTAAAAATGATGATATTTTTTTCATGACAATCTATACTCTATTGTACGATAACATATTATTTATGAGCAATAAAATTACGAATGATTAATTCTTTACTTAGAAAGATATTTGGTTCTAGAAACTCAAGACTATTGGGTGAATATAAGTCATTCATAACAGAGATAAACTCACTTGAGAAGAAATATCAGGCTTTATCTCAAGATGAACTGAAAGCTAGGACAACACAGCTTAAAACAGAATATGATAAATCAGGTAATTTAGATTGTTTACTTGCTGAAGCTTTTGCACTTGTGAGAGAAGCCTCAGTTAGAACTCTCGGCATGAGACATTATGATGAACAACTATTAGGTGGAATAGCATTACATTTTGGTAAAATTGCTGAGATGAAAACAGGCGAAGGTAAAACACTAGTATCAACACTCCCAGCATACTTAAACTCGCTCTCAGGCGAATCTGTTTTTATCATTACAGTAAATGATTATTTAGCTAGAAGAGATTCAGAATGGATGGGAAAAATATATACATACCTTGATTTATCTGTCGGTGTAATTACGAGTGATATGGATATATCTGAAAAAAAAGAGCAATACACCAAAGATATTATTTATGGTACAAACAATGAATTTGGATTTGATTATTTGAGAGATAATATGGTTTATGATATCTCTGATAAAGTACAGGGAAAACTCTCTTATGCCATTGTAGATGAGGTCGATTCAGTTTTAATAGATGAAGCAAGAACTCCACTGATTATTTCAGGATCAGCAAATGAGTCAACAAATCTTTATCAAAAAATAAACAAGCTTGCACAATTATTAATTAAGAATAATTTAAATGATGATTTTTATATTATTGATGAGAAACAAAAAAACGTGTCATTGACCGAAAATGGTCATGCTGAAATAGAATCTCTTTTACTAAAACAAAAATATATCAATAATAATGATAATCTTTATAATCCTAAAAACATCCAACTTTTACAGATATTTAATTCTTGTCTTAGAGCTAACCTTATTTATCAAATCGATATTGACTATGTCGTTGAAAATGACGCTGTAGTGATCATAGATGAGTTTTCTGGAAGAAAAATGCCGGGAAGACGTTGGGCAGAAGGTCTTCATCAATCAATTGAAGCAAAAGAAAATGTATCTATTCAAAATGAAAATCAAACATATGCGTCGATAACATTTCAAAACTATTTTAGATTATTTAATAAGCTCTCTGGCATGACTGGAACAGCGGATACAGAAGCTTTAGAATTTCAGCAGATCTATAATTTGGAAGTTGTTGTAATACCAACACATATGAAAATGATAAGGAACGATCATGTCGATCTTATTTATTTAACCAGCGAAGAAAAATATAATGCAATTTTGGAAAATATTACTGACATACATAAACAGAAACAACCTGTTTTAGTAGGAACAACTTCTATTGAGGCCTCAGAATACCTCTCAAAATTACTTAAAAAACAAGGCGTAAGACACTCTGTACTAAATGCAAAACATCATCAAAAGGAAGCAGAAATAATTGCAGAAGCAGGGAAGTTAGGTTCTGTCACTATTGCAACAAATATGGCAGGTAGAGGCACAGATATAGTGCTTGGTGGTAAAATGCAAAGTCCTAAAATAAGTGACGAGAGTATCAACGAAAAAGACAAAGTGAGAAACCTTGGTGGATTATTCATTATCGGCACGGAGAGACACGAGTCAAGGAGGGTTGATAATCAACTCCGTGGGAGAGCTGGAAGACAAGGAGACCCGGGTGAGACAAAATTTTTCCTCTCTTTAGAGGATAATCTGATGAGAATTTTTGCATCTGAGAGAGTTAGTGAAATAATGAAGAAATTAGGTATGCAAAAAGGAGAAGCAATCGAGCACAAATGGGTATCCAAATCAATCGAGAACGCTCAAAAACGCGTAGAGGCACATAATTTTGATATACGAAAAACACTTCTTGAGTATGATGATATTTCAAACGAGCAGAGAAAAATCATCTATAACCAGAGAAATCAAATTCTAAATTTAGATAGTTTTGATAAAATAATTGAAACAATGATAGATGAGATTTCACTAAATATAGTTAAATCACACATGTCGACTGATGAGGCCGGTAATAGTTCAGATTTTTCGCAGATAATTGATTTTCTAAATGCAGAATTTATCCTTGATGTAAATGAAACATCTTTCGCTACTGGTAATGGTATCTGTGAAGGTATGATAAAGGATATTAGTAAATATATACATTCAAAAATAAAATCTAATATAGTTTCAATTAATAGTTCTGATCAAACAGAATTAATCAGAAACATATTTTTGACAGTGATCGACGAAGACTGGAGAAATCATTTAAATGCCATGGATTATCTAAGACAAAGTATTGGCCTAAGGGGATATGCCCAAAAAAATCCAAAAAATGAATATAAAAGAGAATCTTTTGAAATGTTTGAGGAAATGTTGTACACGAATAACTATGAAATTATAAAAATACTAGCAAGAATAAAAGTAAAAGGTAATACTTCTATAGATAATTCGATACAAAAAAATGGTTTACCTCAAAACACAAAATCAGTTATCGATAATAAAAACATACCAAGAAATGCTCTGTGTCCGTGTGGGTCAGGTAAGAAATATAAAAGGTGTTGCGGGAGATTATCATGATTAAAGAATTAATACAGATTTTGCATCTTGGCATTAAAGAAAAAAAATCTGATGGTGTTTGTATAAAACTACCCGATGATTCTTGTATAGGGATAATATCAACAAGAAACAAGTTCCCTGCAATTCCGATAATCATTAATAAACAGCATTTACTGAAATCTGAAATAAAATATATGTTTATTAATTCTGGAAATGCTAACGCTTGCACAGGTGAATTAGGTATGAAGAATGCCAGAAGCTATATCAAAAAATTATCAGAAAAGCTTAGATGTGCACCTGATAGCATTCTCATTTTCTCAACGGGAATTATAGGACAACAATTACCATTAAAAAAGATGATAAGCTCTATTGATAAATGTGGTTTTCAATTCAAATCTTCCATCAGAGCAGCATCCAAGGCGATTATGACAACAGATAGATATGAGAAATGGGTTGTGAAGAAATTCAAAATATCTGGAAAAGAAATAGAAATAAGAGGATTATGTAAAGGCGCGGGCATGATAGAGCCAGATATGGCGACAATGCTAGCTTTTATATTTGTTGATATTAACGTAAATAAAACTATTATAAAGAGACTTCTCAAGAGCTGTGCAGATGAATCCTTCAACAAGATCTCTGTTGATGGAGATATGTCCACGAATGATAGTGTAGCATTAGTAGCTACTGGATCAAATTCTATTGATTTAACGAATAAAAAAAACTATCACATTGTTGAACAAAATATTCAAAATGTATTTAAGCAGTTAGCACATATGATAGTAAGTGATGGTGAGGGTGCAACAAAAGTTTGTAAAATCTCAATAACAAAAGCGCATACTCTCACTCAAGCCAAAGAAGCGTGTTATTCAATAGCAAACTCTAATCTATTTAAAACAGCGCTGTTTGGTGAAGATGCTAATTGGGGTAGGATAGTGGCTAGATTGGGAAGTCTCAGTAAAGTTAGATATACACCTAAAGATGTTGTTCTTAAAATCAATGGCATTACAGTTTTTATGAAAGGAGTTCCAACAAATCAGTCAAATTCTTATAAATTAAATTCTAGTATGAAAAATTTTAATATAGATGTAGAAATTTGCCTAAACTCAGGTAAGTTTGATGCTAGCATGTTTACTTCTGACTTAAGTAGAAAATACGTACAAATTAACTCAAAATATACTACCTAAATACCATGGAGTGCTCGCTTGGTTTTATCTATAGAAGAACGCCACATATTTGGATGGGACCTGGAAAACAACCTTTGTGTTTCGTTAAAAGAACTAAACCCCCATTTAATGATTCATTTGAGCTCCCGGGAGGGCAGATAGCAAAAAATGAGAGTTCCAAAGATTGCCTCGAGAGAGAGTTACACGAGGAGATTGGTATTAATCCATCGGATTGTGTGCACATTGAATCAGGACAAAGAGTAAGTAATGCCAAGGTGCATATATCTTTTTTTAAAACAATTACTCATTCGTACCAAAACTTTGAAGTAAAATTGAATATATTTCTTGTCGCATTACCCGAGGACTATCAATTGAAATCAAATGAGAATAAACATATTATCTTTTCTAACCCTTTCTATGATTATGAAGTTAAATATTTGCCATCTACATACCGAATACTCAGGCTATTTGAGATACCAAATGAATTATTTATCGCAGATGATTTTAATCATTTTGATGTTTGGAAGAATAATAAACATCAAGTATATTCTTTCAGAATTAGACAAAGTAATTTTAATAATGATGATTATTTCGATTTGGTAAATAAATATATAGGAGAAATTATTAATTCTAGTGATAGTAATTATGCTAAGTCATATCTTCCACGTATACATAATCATCGATTATTAATTATAGATTCGGTTAGTACATATGAGAAATTGTCTAATAGATATAAAGACTATGTAGGTGGAATTCATTTCAACTCAGCTAAGCTTAATAATCTTAACGAGCATAATATTTGGAGAAGGCACAATGAATTACAATACTTATCTTGTTCATGTCACTCCAAAGAAGATATCAACAAGGCACGTTATTTTAATTTCGATTTTGCGTTAGTATCACCAATTTTGGTCTCAAAAGGTCAAAACAAACAGATGGGTTGGGATGGATTTAAAAACCTGAGCACATCAGCTGGGCTACCAATCCTAGCATTGGGTGGTATCATAAAAAATCAAGAGTCACTTAGACTCTCATTACTCAATGGAGGGAGTGGCATAGCTGGTATAAGCAAATTTTGGGAATGACGCTTATAAAGAGCACAATGTCAAAAGAAATGAGACATTCTCTTGATATTTTGTAAAATTGTTTAATTCGTCTTTTGTCATAAACATAATATTTAATCTTTGCTTACCTACACTTATCTGGGGGAAGTAGTAAAGATCTGTAGCTAGCGTTATTCTCACTAAGAGTATATTTTTTTTTGGGTCAAGTTTATCAATATAGAATCCTTTCTCAGCTAATTTATCGTTAAACTGTCCAGATTTACGAATACATTTAAGGATAAAATCAATTGATTTTTTTATAAATAATAATGGCTCAATCCACAGGTCAATTATGTTTGCTCTCCATGCTATATCTCTAGATAACCAAAAATCAACTGAAGCAGGCTGCATTTGCGAATTATAGTTTTTTTGTATTGTTTTAAATAGAACATCATTTGATAAATAATCAATATAGTTACTCTGAGTTCCATGGAGTAGATCAAGGAGTAGTTTTTGTTTCTCTAGGACAGAGTTTAATTTATCAGAGTCAGCTTGTGGTATATCTTGTATTTTTTTGAAAATTTTGTTCTGGTTTTCAATTTCTCTTATTAGTTCAGATTTAATGTCAGATCTGGTAAGTATTTCATAAATTTCACAGAGCGATTGAAGAGCTACGTAACTTTCCACAGGATTATCTCTATCTTTAAAGAAAAACAATTTATGAAATAAAGATTCCATTCTAATAAATTTCCGAACTCGTTCTACGACAGGTTCTTCATATATTGTTACTTGATTATCTGATAATATTGTCATTGGTTAGTCTTTATGATTGATATTAATTTATCTGTCATTGTATTTATACTTTTATCATTATAAATTACATGATCAGAATTCATTATATAAAACTTTTTATTTTTCTGAAGTTTATTTAAACAATTAAATTGTAACTCATTTTTACCCTTATTTTTCATGAATCGTTTTTTTCTGTTTTTTTCATTAGCTAAAATACAAATAATTATTTTTTTGTACTTTATTTTCTTGATCGTCTCTAGTAATGGTATTTCAATAACAAAGTTATTTTTACTTTTTGATATAAGTCGATTTAATTTTTTATAAAAAATACTATGGACTATAGCATCATAATTTCTTTTATTATTGATATTTTCCGAAATAAAGTTTCTTATTCTTTTCCATGGTATTCTCTCAGATAATTCATAATCTAATTTTAAAAGTTTAGAAATCTTCTTTTTAATAATTTTATCACTCTTTATTATATGTTTCGCTAATTGGTCTGAATTTATATATTGAAAATCATATTTTCTCAGGAATCTACAAGCTGATGATTTACCGGAACCTATCGGACCTGTTATGATAAATATCTTCCTCATTATTTTAACGAAATAGAGAGTAGTATGCCAATGATCATGATAATAGTAAGTGTTAAAAGAAGTGGTGGTCTTTTCATAGTTTGGTCAATCTAAATCTTTATGATCAAAATCCTCATTTACGCATCTTTGATCATCTGTTACATATGATTTGCAATACTTGCAATACTTTAGAAGTTTCCTCGTTTTTTTACTAGATCCTCTTATTGATCCTAATTTGCTAATTAGCACTAGTATTAATAATATTACAAAAAGTACTGCAATTATACGTATCATTATCTTTTTTTGTATTTTTTGATTATTTTATTATA
>CAJWIW010000025.1 GCA_913041865.1 uncultured Gammaproteobacteria bacterium | reverse complement strand
GACATATTATGAAGAGAAAGGGAGTTTTGAAAATAGGACTTTTTCATGGGTAGGTGATGGATGTAATATGTGTAATTCTTACATCAACGCATCAAAAATACTCGGATTTAATCTAAAAATCGCAACACCTAATGGTTTTGAGCCAGATGCATCTGTCGTTAATTCTTCATCAGATACTGTTGAATTTTGTGACCTTCCCGGTAAAGCAGTAGAAAATTCAGATCTAGTCACTACAGATGTATGGGCAAGCATGGGTGATGAAGAGGATCATGAGAGGAGGAAAATGCTTTTTAAAGGTTACCAAATCAATCAAAATATAATGGATAAAGCAAATAAGGATGCAATATTTCTTCATTGTTTACCGGCGCATAGAGATGAAGAGGTTACATCTGAAGTGATTGATGGACCATCCAGTCGTGTCTGGGAGCAATCTCATAACCGCCTATACACTACACAAGCTTTACTGGAATTTTTGCTAGAAGTTAATGTCTAATTTATGTACTGTTAATTTTTTCAATAAGATTCTGCTTCTCTCTGCTATTCACACATTTTATTATTTGTGAGGATAACTTGGACAAATTTTTTATATTTGATTCTACAATGATTTTTTTGACCTCAGGTATTGCACTTGGATGCATGCTAAAAGATTTTAATCCCATACCCAATAAAATCTTAGTAAATTGTTTATCACCAGCCATTTCACCACAAAGTGATACATCAACTCCATGTTCTTTACCACTTTGAATTACATTATTAATTAGCGTCAAAACAGCTGAATTGAAAGGGTCATATAAATAATTTACTTCATCATCAACTCTATCAATTGCGAGTGTATACTGTACAAGATCGTTGGTTCCAATTGATAAAAAATCAACAAATTCAGCTAAACGTGATGACAGCACTGCAGATGCGGGAACCTCTATCATAATACCTATTTTTACCTTATCACTAAAAAGTATTTTACGCTTTTTCAGTTGACTTTTTGCAAGCTCAATTAGATTTTTAGCTTTCTGTATCTCAGACAGGGTAGTAATCATTGGCAACATTATTTTCACATCACCATAGTAACCAGCCCTCAATATAGCCTTGACTTGATTCAGAAACAACTCTTGATTATTGAGACTATATCTTATGCCTCTAAGCCCCAGAGCTGGATTCCTTGCAATGGATCCTGTTTGGATATTTTCTGGTATTTCTTTATCTGAACCTATATCCAATGTTCTAAATATAACTGGCTTACCTTTTAGACTCCTAACAATTTTTTTGTAATCCGCGACTTGTTCTGCTTCGGTTGGTATATCTACTCTGTCTGTATATAGATATTCCGTTCTAAATAAACCAATACCGTCAAAATTTTTTCCTTTAATAATTTTTATTTCCTGAGGTAGCTCAAGATTCGCCATAATTTCAACTCTTTGTTTATCATTTGTTACACATTCTTTTTCCATGACTATCGATAATAACTTTCTTCTTTTTTCATCTTCATTTTTGATTTTCCTGTAGTAATCGACACATGACGTATCAGGATTAATGATTACAATACCATTATTACCATCAAGTACTAACAGATCCTGATCTTTGATTACACCAAGTGCATTTTTTAGACCTACAATTGAGGGGATTTCGAGACCCCTAGATAAAATTGAGCTATGCGAAGATCTCCCACCTAATTCGGAAATTAGGCCACTACATTTTGATTGATGTGCGATTAAAACATCTGTAGGACTTAGATCATCGGTTACAAGAATCATGCTCTTAACATCCGTCAAAATATTACCATTAGCTTTGTGTGCCTGCTTGATATTTTTTATTAATAATTTTACTACATGTTTGATATCATCGATTCTTTCTTTAATGTAAGCATCTTTCATCTCGTCGAATGAGTGTTTTATTGATTGAAATTCCTCATCAATTGCCCAATCTGCACAATAAAACTTCTCTTGAATATTTTTACGTATATTGCTTAAGAAAGATTTATCTTTGATCAGGTGAATATGTGTGTCAAGAAATATACCAATATTGTTCCTCAAGCTCGGCTTAAGTTTATTTTTAATACCATGAATTTCTTTCAAAGTGAGTTTTACAGATTTATCAAATTTTTTTATCTCTCTCTGAATATCTCTCTTATTAATAAATTTCTTTTGATAGTCCTTCTGTCCATGTTCGTATCGTTTGCACTTTGCAATAACAATACCCTTTGAAACTGTTAATCCTTTAATGATAATAGGCGTTTGATTATTCATTTTCATCAAATTTATTTTTAATAAGATTTATAAGGCTTTTCATAGCATTTGACTCATCAATACCATTAGCGATAATAGTAATCTCTGTTCCTCTAGGCGCAGATAGCATAAGGAGCTTCATTATACTTTTCGCATCAGCAATTTTTCTTCCGTTTTTTATTTGTATATTACATTTATAATTATTTGTTAATGTAACAATTTTTGCAGCTGCGCGTGCATGCAAACCAAGCTTATTTATAATTTTTGTTCTTTGTTCCATCTTTAGTCTATTATCATCACCCCATCTTTTCCTCCCTCTATAGCCTTTTTTGTGAGTACTTTAAGGGACAATTTTGGGTAGTTAAAGATATTGAGTAACATTGACAAATTGATACCAGAAACAACATTAACTGTTTTATTATTACAAAATTCCTTTGCGATGTTACTAGGTGTTGAACCAAACATATCAGTAAGTACTAAAACACCATTTCCACTATCTAGAACTCTCACATATTGTTGAGCAAGTCTACTTATGTCTAAAGGCTTATCATAATGGTCAATAGCAAGTATTTCTGTCCTAAATGGTATCGACCCATATGTGGATTTAGCAGCCAACAATAATTGTAAACCTATATCATTATGTGTCAGCAATAATAAACCAACCATTAATTAATGTCCCTGTGTTTGACTATAAGTTTATTATATTTACTCTTGAGTGATTTATAAAGTTTTTCTGTAACATATACAGACCTATGATGACCGCCAGTACACCCTATAGAAATCGTTAGATAGTTCCTATCACTCTTTAAAATTTTTGGTATCCATGTATTCAAAAAAGATAATATAGTTTTTAGCATTCTAGGTGTTTGATTATCGTCCTCTAGAAAACCTATAATTTTCTTATGTTTGCCATTTAGATCTCTCAGTTTCTTATCCCAGAAGGGATTTTTGAGACATCTAACATCAAACACAAAATCACTATCTTCAGGTATGCCATATTTATATCCAAAGGACTGCAGTTGAATAAGTATATCATTGTTATGTTTAACACTTTTAGCATACTTCACTATGGATTTTTTAAGGTCTGTTGGAATTAATTTATCAGTATCTATAACTAGATCTGATCTCTCTTTAAGAAATTTTAAAAACCCCATCTCTTTTATAATTGATTCACTCAATGATAGCCTTTTTGATGATAACGGATGAAGGCGTCTCGTTGCATTAAATCTAGATGTGAGAACTTTTGTTGATGCATGCAAGTAAATTGTTGTATTTGAAATATTTTCCTTAAGAAAAAAATCATACATAGAATCGATAGCAGAAACTATATTTTGTGTCATCTTCATTGAGCGTATATCTATACTAATTGCGATTTTACTAATGGATATATCGCTCGCTATCGATGATTTCACAATACTCATAACCATATCAGGTGATAAATTATCAATACAATAATAACCTAGATCTTCAAGTGAGTGCAGAGCACTACTTTTTCCAGAACCTGATAAACCAGTTATAAGAATGACTCGATTAATATGTTTTGACATGCCTATAAATTATTTTTGAATAAATCCAGAATTTCTTTTTTATCAGATAAATCCCTGATTCTCTGAACAAAAATTTTGTTATCTACAAGCGCAGCAACTTTAGATAGTATCTCTAGATGAAAGTCATCTTTTGTGTCAGGCACTATGAGTGAGAATATTAAATCAACTTTTTTTTTATCTATTGCATCAAAATCAATCCCTTCCGATAATTTCATAAATAAAATTTTTGGTGATTCAATATGAGGAATCCGCGCGTGAGGGATAGCAATACCTTGACCAAATGCAGTAGTTCCAAGTTTTTCCCGCTCATAAAGCTTATCAAAAATTGTATCTTTTCGACCTGAGTCACCATTTGCAAGATTATCACTTATAGTCTCAAGAGCGTTTTTCTTACTTTTAGACTTGACGTTAACGAGTATTGAGTCCTTGCTAATTAGATCTGCCATATTCATGTTATTTTAATCTCCGATCAGTCGATGATAGGATACCCATTGACTCTCTATATTTAGTTATTGTTCTTCGAGCAACTTTGATTCCATTATCAGAAAAACTCTTAGAAATCTGCGAATCACTAAGAGGGGACCTTGCATCTTCATTATTGATTAATTTTTTAATCATCTCTTTGATGGTAATAGATGATAACTTCTTACCGTAATCAGTTCTGATTTCCGAAGAGAAAAAATATTTTAATTCATATACCCCTCTGGGTGTTTGTATATATTTATTACTCGTGGACCTTGAAATAGTTGATTCATGTAAATTTAAAATTGAAGATATATCTCTTAACACTAATGGTTTTAGAGCTATTTCGCCATGAGTGAGAAAATCTTCTTGCTTTTTCATTAATACTTTAGCCACCCTGTGTATAGTTAAATTTCTGTTATTTAACGCCTTAAGAAAAAACTTTGCATCCTGTAAATTAGATTTTATATATTCAAGATCTTTTTTGTTTTTTACATTTGATAGTAGACCCTCATACATTTTGTTAATCTTAATCTTAGGATTAATCTCTGGATTTAGTTCGACAACCCATGAGCCATCTTTTTTAGTAGTTATTACATCAGGAGTAATATGCTCTTGGAATATTTCAGATGAAATTATGTTTCCTGGCTTTGGATTTAACGAAATAATAATATCTGCTACATCTTTGTCCTCATCTTTGATCTTCTGAATTTCATTCGAAAATGTTTTATAATTAGATAATTTAGTTTCAAGATTATTTCCTAGTTTTTGTACAATATTTCTCGCCTTATAATATTTTTTATTATCTTTGTGATAATGCTCTAGCTGAATTAGTAGGCAATCACAGAGCGATCTTGCACCGACACCGATAGGGTCAAGATGTTGAATTTTATGAAGAACAGCAAATATTTCTTGATAATTAATATCTTCATTCTTATTCAATTGAACAAAAATCTCATCTAAACTGATGGCTAAAAATCCACTGTCATCAATACATTCAATTATTGTATAAGCAATTAATTGATCTATTTTATTCAGTTTAGACATTTTTATTTGCCATAATAAATATTCTCTTAATGTCTGATTTTTTGCAGCTGTTTGTTCTATGTAATCATCATTCGCACTACTGGATAAAAAGTCGTTACTCTTGTGCACCACTGACAAATTTTGTTGGGGGAGGTCTTGATAACTATATACTGATTCGTTTTCTAGAAATGGATTATTCAACAATTTTTCATCAATCTCTTTCTGAAGGTCCTGTGTATTAAGTTGCAGTAGTTTGATAGCAAGTTGAATCTGTTGAGTCATTGCAACTTTATTTGATAAGTTAATGGATTGTTTGACTTTTACACTCATAGTTTAAAATTATCACCAAGATATACACTTTGAACTAGCTCATTCTTTACGATTTCTTTTGGCTTACCATGTGCAATTACTTTTCCGTCACTAAGTATATAGGATTCATCACAGACTTTTAGTGTTTCTCGGACATTATGATCTGTTATTAATACTCCAATTTTTGATTTCGCTAGGGATTTGACGATTTTTTGTATTTCAATTACGGAAATTGGATCTATACCAGCAAAAGGCTCATCGAGTAATAGAAATTTTGGTTCAATCGCTAACGCTCTCGCGATCTCAACTCTTCTTCGCTCACCACCCGATAAGCTTGCACCATAATTTTCGGTAATATTAGTTATTTGAAGCATATTAAGAAGATCATCAAGTTTCTGAGTCTGTGCTTTTTTTGACAACTCATCTTTAATTTGAAGGATAGCAAGTATATTATCCTTTACTGTTAAATTTTTAAAAATTGATGCTTCCTGAGGTAAGTAACTAATACCCAGATTTGATCTTGTGTGCATTGGGAGCGAAGTGATAAATTGATCATCCATTTTAATATCACCGCTATCGGATTTAATAAGACCCACTAACATATAAAATGTGGTTGTTTTACCAGCACCATTTGGACCAAGAAGACCTACCACCTTTCCTGTATCAACATTAACGGATACATTGTTTACTACTTTTTTTCCAGTATATTCTTTCGTGAGGTTTGAGCAGCTTAATTTTGTCATCTTAATTACTTTTTTTTGTGCGTAGTATTGTTTTTACTCGCTCCGAGATTTCTCTTTTGTCTGTATTTTTTCCTTTAGAAACTACCCATGTCTTTTTATTTAGATTATATATCATTCTGTCACCAGATATTTGCTCTGATTTGTCATTTTCAGATGATATTCTCTTCGCATTTGAGAGTATTTCTACATACCCGTCTTTTATATTAGCAACTACACCATTTCCTGTTGTAACTGATGTTGGGGTAGTAATTTTTGCAAAATCATCAGTCTCAATTAATTCTTTGCTAGGATAAATAATAGCACTTGCCGTGTTGATTGTTACTTCACTTGAATTATTGATATCGACTTTAAGAAATACAACGTCACCTGTTAGATAGATAGATTCAAATAGTGAATCCGGGTCAAGAGCATGTCTTGCAGTAATAGTCCAATACGATAAGTCCTGATTGAAAATTCTCATACTTGGAGAGAAAACCTCAGACCTCTCACTTTGTGGGTATTTTTCTAGTCTTTTTCCATCTAATTCCCAGTCGCGATGCCCATCTTTATTAGTTTCTATCATAGAAAAATCATTAAGAAAATGATTAGTAACGTCTAAATCAGTACTAATATCTTGCTCAAAAACATTTTTTAACTTCAATTCGATTAACATAATAAAAATTAAAACGATTATGAATATCCATATATATTTATTTTTTTTAAATGAATCTAGAAATATTTGCATGATTATAATTTTGAATGATAAATTAGATCACACACATCCCTAGCTGCTCCTGCACCACCGGCCCTAGGTGTTATCCAGTCAATTGGTTGTTCACAAACCTTATAATTTGCATTTGGCACAGTTATAGATAAACCTACTTTAGAAAGTAGAGCCCTATCCACTATATCATCGCCTACAAAACAAGTTTTTTGATAATCAAATTCAGGAAGGAATACTTTCTCGAAGTCCCTCAATTTATCTCGCGAATTCTGTAAGATTTTTTTCATACCTAGTTCTTTCCCACGCACATTCACGCATTCTGAACTTCTGCCACTGATAATACCAATTTCTATACCGATTGATTTTAATAAAACTATCCCATGTCCATCTTGAGCAAAGAATCTTTTTGACTCATATCCCTCTTTTGACATATAGATACCCCCATCAGTTAATATTCCATCTACGTCAAAAACTACTAATTCTATTTTTCTTGCTTTAGCAATAATATCAGCATGAATATTATTCATGATAAATGAATAAGGTTTTTCAGTCATTATTCTATTCCCGCTCGCAAAATAGCATTTAGAGTTATAACTCCAGATAACTTATTGGTATCTGAGGTTATTAGTAGGGAAGTTATTTCATTAGTCTCTAGAATGTTCAATGCTTCTGCAGCCAACATATCTCCGTGAATTGTAAATGGATTTCTCGTCATAACGTCTTCAATCTTTAGATGATCAAGGTTTGAGTGCTTCTGAAGGATTCTCCTAAGATCACCATCCGTAAATATCCCAGAAACTTTTTTGTTTTTACCTAAAACAATCGCAATTCCAAGGTTAAACTTTGTCATAGTAGCAATCGTTTTGTTTAGATTAGATCCAATGTTTATTGTCGGTAGTTTTGTTTTGAGCATAATGTGGCTTACTCTCTTTAGGAGTCTTTTTCCTAATGAGCCACTAGGATGTGATCTCATAAAGTCTTTGGATGTGAATCCTCGGCATTCTAACAACGTTAGTGCCAGTGCATCAGACATACTAATAGCTGTAATTACACTGGATGTGGGAGTTAAATTTAGTGGGCATGCTTCCTTTTTCACACCACACTCTAGGACAAAATTGGATGCTTTAGCTAACTTAGACGATTTATTTCCTGTAATTGAAATAATATTAATTTTTAGTATCTTGAGTAGTGGTATTATACTTAATAGTTCTTTTGTCTCACCTGAATTTGAAAAAAAAATGACAACATCGTCTTTTTTTATTGCACCAACGTCGCCATGAAGACAGTCAGCACCATGTATATACATTGAGGGGGTACCTGTGCTCGATAGCGTAGCTGAAGCCTTTGCCGCGATGTGCCCAGATTTACCCAGTCCTATCGTGACAACTTTCCCTTTGCATGCGAGAATTACATCGCAGGCTTTATCAAACTGAGAGTTAATTTTTTTGATAATATGCTTAAGTGAATCGCTCTCTAACTTGATTATATTTTTTGCGATGGTAATTTTATTTTTCTTCATCATTGATATATATACAGATTATACTGGTAAATCATGAATCCTAAAAAAAGGACCATTCCTAACATTCTACTCAAATACACATTATAATTCCTTGCTATCACAATAAGCAATATAGTTGTCAATATTATCACGGATATATCTCTTAAGAACTCGTTATAGCCAATAAAACTCTTTGGGTTATAGTCAACTAGGCCAACGAGGCCAAGAACAAGCACAATGTTAAAAATATTAGAACCCAAGATATTCCCTATTATAAAGTCGACATTTCCTCTTCGAGCTGATTGGATAGATGCTGCCAGTTCTGGGATACTTGTTCCAATTGCTGTCAAAGATAGTCCAATTACATAATTTGGCACCCCAAAAAAGGAGGCAATAGCTATTGAGCTATTTAAGAATATCTGAGTCCCAAAAATTAATAACAGGATGGAGAGCACAATAACTGAGGAATTCTTGAGAAGATTAGAGTCAGAGATCATTTCGTTTTCTTTATCCTCAAAATTTATAAATTTTCTAAGGAATATCAAAAAAATTAGAAAAGTACAAAATAAAATTATCGAATCGATAGGATTCATTTGCCCATCAGTTAGCAACGGAATGAGTAATATAGATATCGATATAATATAGATGAAAAATGCTTTTACATCTCTGGTAAATATTTCACGTAAAGTATCTCTGTTAAGCTTAATAAAGAAAAAACTCACAGCGAACACGAGCGCGATATTTGCAATATTTGAGCCTAGAGCATTCCCGATAGCGATATTAGATTTATTATCTAAACTTGCAAGAAGTGCAATAAATATTTCAGGCGATGATGTCGCCAAGCCAATAAAAATTAGAGAGGAAAAAAAATAAGAAATATTCAAGTCATGAGAGATATTTTCGGTGTACTTGACTAATACGTTTGCACTATAAGAAATAAGGACTAATCCAAAAATAAATAAAACGTATGTTAGATATGACATAAATGAAGTTAGTTATCTATTCCATAAACATCAATCTCAAATTCTTCCTCATTCTCTCCATCGCGAACTAGTGATTCTCTCTTTTGTAAGTATGATTCTCTAATAAATATATACTTATCTTTCGCAGCAGTATCAAGTATTTTTGTTGCTCTGAGTAATTTTGCTCTTGTCTCCACAATATTTATCAATCTTAGCGCTTGTCTTTCTTCATGATGTAGTTGCTCAATAGGGGATAATTCATAATCTACGAAAGATCCAGGTGCATCTCTAAACGATGAAGGACCTAAAAATGGTAAAACTAAGTAGGGACCATTAGGTATGCCCCAAAATCCTAAAGTCTGTCCAAAATCTTCTTTATTTTTACTCAGCCCAAGCGGTGTAGCAACATCAAATATACCCAGCACACCTATCGTACTATTTAAAAAAAATCTTAGCGAGTCTTTTCCAGCTTGTTGAAATTTTAGTTGAAGCAAATCATTCGCTATAGTGTTTATCTCACCCAAGTTACTAAAAAAATTAGATATGCCTTTCTCTACAGGGTCAGGAGTTACATACTTGTATCCTTTAGCCACCGGTTCAAGTATGTTGTCATCAACAATCTCATTGAATTCGAAAATTACCCGATTAATAGGCTCTAATGGATCATCCTCTTCATCTGCTTTGGTATCAACTGATATGCTCAACATAAATGACGCTAAGAAACAAAGTGTAATTCTAGCTAGTTTAGAGGATTCTCTTTTGGTAAATTTCATTCTAGTAACTGGAAATTTTTTATATAAGATATATTATACATAAAAGTATGAGATTTTTTAAACACATAATCATTTTTTTAGTTTTAGTTATACATCCTGTATTAGCTGATAACCATGGACCTGATGACTTTCTAAAAGCTAGTGTTGCTGAGGTTATGGATTTTATTACTGATAATAAGTCTCAATTGGAACAAGATGATGAATATTTGATCTCAAAAATGAATGAAATAGTCATACCAAAGTTAGATATTGAATTAATGTCCAGGATAGTATTAGGAAAAAATCACTGGAACAATATTAGTATATCAGAGAAGAGTGATTTTATGGATGCATTTAAGAATCTTATGGTTCGAACATATATGAAATCACTAACTGCCTTTGAAGGTGAGAAGATAAAATTTTTGCCATACATACAAGGTAAAAGAGATGATGTTGCAAAAGTTAAATCAATATATCTGCTCAATGAAGGTGAACTTCCAGTTAGCTACCGACTCAAAAAGACAGATTCAAAGTGGAAAGTATATGACATTATCATAGATGGTGTTAGCTTACTGAGAAATTATCGATCAGATTTCAAGGCTCACGTGACTAAAAAAGGTATATCGTCTCTAATTAACCAATTAAATAAAAACTAGTAATTTAGAAAGGTCTGATTGTTAAAATTAGTTTTGGTAAAAGTGTTAGAACAGCTATCATGGCTATTAACATCGCAAGTCCAGTTAGAACCCCAAATATTATCGTCGGAATGAAGTTAGATAAAACAAGTATTGAAAAACCAAAGATAATGGTCACACTCGTGAAGAAAATTGCTCTACCAATACTGTTATGTGATGCTTTCAAGGCATCCTCATAATTTTTCTGTTTTTCAAATTCCTCTCGGAATCTATAGATATAATGAATGCTGTTGTCTACTGCAATTCCTACTGTTATAGCTGCAACAGTAATTGTCATCATATCTAAAGGTATTCCAATTAAACCCATTAATCCTAGGACAAAAGTTGCAGCTAGGAGATTTGGTATTATTCCAATCAATGAAAGTGTAAAAGATTTAAATAATACCAAGAACATTATAGTAATTCCAAGCATTACAAATCCAAGTGATAATATTTGCGAATTAAATAAACTCTGTAGCATATTATTATACAATATCAATATCCCAGTGACAGTAAACATTGATGGGTCAAGTTTTAACTTACTCTCTAAGTCTCTATTAATTCTCTCTATTAACTCTTTTCGACGTAGATCTTCTCTCGAATCAAGAACTCTTACATTTATCCTGGCTTCATTATCTCCTATCGATACATAAGGATTGACAGCAATTTGTTTTACTTTCTCAGGTGCTCTTTTATAAAGTAGCCCCATTTCTAAACTACTTAACTCTTCACCATCATTAATTCTCTCTGCAACTCTTATTGTTGATGCCAAAGATAAGACTTTACCTATCTCTGGTTGTGCATCCAAGTAATCATGAGTTTGTTTAATTGTATTTATTTTTTCTATTGTGAACCAGTCCGCATCTGTTCTTTCATACTCATCAAACAACTCACTATCAAGTTCTTCTAGTTCATTTTCATTTTCATCCTTAGGAAATTTTATAATAATATCTAAAGGTGTCGTCCCACCTAATTTTTCATCAATAAGCTTCATTCCTTTATATATCTCAGTATCTGATTTAAAATAATTGATAAAGCTATTTTCTACTCTGAGAAGTGATGCACCATAAATACTTGTGAATAGAACTATTAAACTGATGACATTTATTAACAAGCCTTTATTTAAAGTAAAGTTAGCTAACATTTTAGTAAATCTAAATTCAGTTTGACTATTTTCTAAACTACTATTTTCTTCTGGCCCAATTATTAACATTAGGCATGGAAGAAGAATGAAAGTGATCAGGAATGTGACTGCTAAACCCATCACCATCATGTATCCAAAATCAATTACTGGTTTTATATCGCTGAGCACTAATGATGCAAATGCTACAATTGTTGTTAGAGCTGTGTACAAACATGGCCAAACCATTTTAGATGTTGTGTTTCTTATTAACTCGAAATGATCATCAGAATTTTCTTTTAATTGTCTATATCGAACTATAAGGTGAATATTCATTGATAGAGTCAGAATAAGCATTAATGAAATAAAATTTGATGATATTACTGTAACTTTCCAGCCCAATAAACCCAAAATACCCATCATGATCAAGACAGCAAAAGTACAACTTAATACAGGTAAAATTACCCATCGTAATTTTCGAAAGATAAGTGTTAAAGTGATAAGAATAAAGGCTAAAACACCCATCCCGAAATTTATTAGATCATTTCTGACATATGTAATCATGTCATCAATAATCATTGGAATTCCACCTATTTTGATTTCGAGATCATATTTTTGCTCGTATTTAGTCCTTAGAGTTCTGATATTCATAAGTAGTGTACTTATGTCTCTATCGTAGTTTATTTTAAGTTGATCATATTGATCATTAATTTTACTAAGTTGTAATTGTTCATCGTTATCCAAACCTACCTGATATTTTTTTGCAATCAATTTTGCTTTGATTAATCCAAGAGCTGTGAGTTCTTCGTTTTTTTTGAGGTTAACTTGAATGGCTGAAGTTTTACTGTCCCTACTTATAATCAAATCTCTATAG
>CAJWIW010000024.1 GCA_913041865.1 uncultured Gammaproteobacteria bacterium | reverse complement strand
TTCTTGTCTACTAATGATTCAACTAAACCTTTAATTTCAGATGAAACTAATTTATCTTTTGTTTGAGAAGAAAATTTAGGATCTGACATTTTGACAGACACGATAGCAGCTAAACCTTCTCTAGTATCCTCACCAGTTATCTCAATTTTATCTTTACTAAGCTGTGTTTGTTTAGTTATGATCGAATTAATAGTTTTAGTGAGGGATGCACGGAATCCAGCAAGATGTGTACCTCCGTCTTTCTGAGGTATGTTATTAGTAAAACATAATATATCTTCTTGATATGAACTAGTCCATAGCAAGGCCAGCTCTATAGAAGTCTCCTTTTTTGTATCTGAAACATAAATTATTTCGTCATGAATAAGAGATTTTTTCTTCGTTATTTCTTTTATGTATTCATTAATACCGCCATCGTATTTAAAACTATCCTCTGTTCTTTTTGACTCATCTATGAGATTTATCGTTATACCAGAATTTAGAAAAGCCAGTTCTTTCAACCGTCTTCTAAGAAGTTCAGAATTAAAATCCGTCAAACTAAAGTATTTTTTGCTAGGTTTAAATGTGATTTTAGTGCCTGTGAGATCTGTGGTGCCAGATTTGGTTAGTTTGTTAATTGGGCGACTATCACGATAATCCTGATTATATATATCACCATCTTTGTATATTGTTAGCTCTAATGTCTCAGACAATGCATTTACTACAGAGACGCCCACACCATGCAAACCACCTGATACTTTGTAAGAGTTATCATCAAATTTACCACCAGCATGTAACACAGTTAATATGACCTCTGCTGCTGATTTTTTTTCCTCAGGGTGCTCGTCTACTGGTATTCCTCTACCGTTATCAGTAACTGTAACGGATTGATCTTCATGTATGGTGACTTTAATGGTATCACAGAACCCTGCTAGCGCTTCATCAATGGAGTTATCTAAGACCTCAAAAACCATCTGATGAAGTCCGCTTCCATCATCTGTGTCACCAATGTACATCCCAGGTCTTTTTTGGACAGCCTCTAGACCTTTTAAGACTTTTATATTCGATGAATCATATGAATTATCGCTCACAAACTACCTCTTTTACTTTATTTCCCACTGATCTCACCATTCTTGAGAACAAAGAACTTACCCTGTGGTTTAGTTTCAAGAGCCAGCAGCCTTTCTTCTAGAGAATCTGGCGCTGTTAGAAAACATTGCTGGCCAGAGTTATTAAGTAATTTTATCACAACCTCTAGGTTTTTATTATCTATTCCAAAAAATAAGTCGTCTATTAGCATAACAGGCATGTGCCTGTGTTCCACGTGAAACACCCGCGCCTGAGCCAAACAAAGGCAGAAATTTAGGATAACCTGAGTAGACATTGAGCCCACTTCTTTGATTTGTCCTGATTCAGATTTTGTATCAAAATCCGCCCTGTGTGGCCCAGTAGATGTGTATCCAAGCGCTATGTCTCTGTCATAGTTCGTCTTAAGAGAGTTCGTTAAGTCACCCTCCCACCCTCTAGAAAAATATAACTTAGCTGATGAAATATCATCATAAAGAAGGTTTTTTAGCTCTGGTGTATTGTTAATTAAATCAGAAAACTCTGGTTTTAGTTTATCAAAGTACGACTGCCTCATCGAGTTTATCTTAATAGCAATATCAATAAACTTCTCTGTCCACACTTTTATTTCGGAGTGTCTTTTCTGTTTTAAAACTTTATTCCGTGCCTGCAAAATAGCTGTAAACGATCTTAACTCATCACCATACGTTGGTTCCACGTGAAACACTCCCCAGTCAATAAAAGAACGGCGGGTGTCTGACTTCTGGTTAAAAATATTATGGTTTCCGAAATTAAGGATTTGTACAGGCAAACAGCGCATAGACTGGGAAACAGATATATTTTTATCATTCAGATGCAGCTTTTTAGGCTTATTTAGATACTTTTCGAAGATTATAAGATCATTTGATGACATTTGATTGAACTTAACATGTATTTTATACCCATTCGCATTATAATTAGCTAATTTATCCAGGTCGGATGATTTAAAAGATTTTGATGTTGATGCAAGATATAACGCTTCTAGGATAGTTGTTTTACCAGCATTGTTCTGCCCCATTATGAAGTTGAGAGTATCTGATGGTATAAAAGAGAGCATTTTAAGGGACCTAAGCTCCGTTATCCCAATCTGCGATAAGTACAAGTTATACTCGCATAGGCATAATAATGTATTTACTTTTTGGAGTGCTCTCGTCTGATGTGACTAGACAACCTGTGTCTTGTGAACCAAATCTTAACTGTACAGTTTCAGTATCAATGACGTCTATTACTTCTAGCAAATAAGCCAAGTTAAACCCTACTTCCATAGGTTCCCCGTCATAAGTGCAATCGATATTATCCTCACCTTTTTCCTGAAGCGGGTTGGTCGTTGTTAGATCTAGGGAGGATGTGCCAAGAGATAGCTTAACTCCTTTATACTGTTCACTTGATAGAATAGACATGCGGTGTAAAGCAGACTTAAAACTACTCTTGTTAAGTTTAAGTGTGTTCGGAAGATCGTCTGGAAAAACTTTCCGGTAGTCTGGATACTTTCCCTCTATAAGCTTACTTTTCACCACATATCTGTTGGTTTTAGCAATTAAGTTCTTTGAATTTATACCAATTGTTATTAAATTCTCTTTATTTACGTTATCTGTCGTTAAAATTCGTTTAAGTTCTGAAATACACTTGCGAGGTATGATGCATGTGGTCATTCCTGCAAGGTCGCCAACCTGTGTCTCCGACAAGGCTAGTCTATGCCCATCCGTCGCAACAGCTACTAAAGTATTTTCATTACATTCCAAGTAAAGACCGTTGAGAAAATGTCGAGCATCTTGATAACCCATTGAAAAGCTAGTTTTATTCATTAAGTCTGTGAGTTTTTCTGCATCAATCTTAATATCCTCTGTCTCGCCTGGATCAGATATAGGAAAGTCTGAAGCAGGCAGAGTCGCGACCTTAAATCGACTTTTCCCACCTTTAATTATTACTGAATTATCTTCAAACTCCAGTGATGTCACATCAGCATCAAGTGATTTGAGGATGTCCGCGAATTTTCTAGATGGGATCGTAGACGATATTTCACCATCGTAATCTACATCGCATGAATAACAAACCTCCACCTCCAGGTCACTAGAAAGAAGGGTAAGCACTCTATCCTTCAACTGAATAAGAGTATTACCTAATATTGGTAACGTTTGCTTCGGATCTGAGACACTTGCGATATTTTTCATTGGGCCGACTAAAGTCTCGGTTGGTATATTTATAATCATATTTAAATTATATATTATTTTTATTATTATATTTCTAATTTTTATCTTCTGGCATCTATAATCCCTAGTCTGTTTTGTGAATTAATGCTGTGTTTAACTCTTATATGTATTTCTAAAGCTGTTATTCTTTTGTTGATAACTTTTCTTATGCGACTTACTAACAAGTTTTGCAACTAGTTATGCAGGGTGTGTACAATATTCTGATAATCTTGATCTATTGAAGATGATTTTTTCCTAAGATCTTTTATTTTTTTACAAGCATGTAGAACTGTTGTGTGATCTCTACCACCAAATGCATCACCTATACTCGGCAAGCTATGACTAGTTATGTCCTTAGAAATTGCCATTGCTATATGTCTAGGCAGTGTTATGCTTTTGTCCCTTTTCGCTGATAAGATATCTGCTACTCTTATTTTGTAGTAACTAGCAACTGATTTCTGTATATTTTCAATTGTAATGAGCCTGTCATGAAGCGATATTAAGTCCTTAAGTGTTTCTTTCGCAAATTCAATTGTTATTTTCTCTCTTTTAAAACCAGCCGTTGCTATTAATCGTCTGAGACTCCCCTCAAGCTCTCTGACGTTCGAGTATACGTTCTTAGCTAGAAAGTAGGCAACTTCATCACTGATAATTTCACCTACTAGTTCTGCTTTTTTGTGTAGAATAGCCATTCTTGTTTCGAGATCAGGCGGGTCTATCATCACGTTCATCCCCCAAACTAGCCTCGATTTCAATCTTTCCTCTAACCCGGATATTTCTTTTGGGTATCTGTCAGACGTTAATACTACCTGTTTTTTATATTCAAACAGAGAATTAAATGTATGAAAAAACTCTTCCTGAGACCTCTCTTTATTTGCGAAAAATTGTATGTCATCCAATAGCAGCGCATCCACTGATCTGTAGTGTTCTTTGAATTGTTCAATAGTATTCCTTCTGAGTGCTGTAACCATAGACTGAACAAACTTTTCTGAATGGAGGTAGACAACATTTTTACTTCGGTCATTCTTTAATATTTGGTTTCCTATTGAATGGAGAAGATGTGTTTTACCCAATCCAACCCCGCCATATATGTATAATGGATTATATTGTCCTAGCTCATTAACAACGGACGAGCACGCTGCTTTGGCTAACTGGTTAGACTTGCCTTCTACGAAGTTATCGAATCTTAATTCAGGATTAAGGTAGCTTCTAACCTTCGTTTTATCTGCGACTTTTTGTGTGACAGAATCTATCTTCATATCAGGAAGCGCCAGCAGAACTTCAGAAATTTTGTTTTCACTTTTGTCAAACACAGTTTCTTTAATCAAAAGCAAATATTCGTTTTGTATTTCATCTTTTATAAATTTATTAGGTGCAACAACCTTGAGGGTGTTACTCACCTGTTTCACCTCAAGAGGGTGAAACCATGTTTTCATTTGTTTTTCCGATAGGACATCATTAAATGCCGCTAGGCATTGCGTCCAAAGTGTCATTTCATTCATTTTTTTCTTGTTAGAATACTATTTTTATTATTTTGACTTCTTAGAGTAATATTCATTATCTCACAAAATTAATTAAATAATATATTGACAAAGAAAATTATAATTAGCAGTATACTCCTTGAGTATAGTTATTATGAAAAGAACATTTCAACCAAGTAACCTTAAACGCAAGAGAAAGCACGGTTTTCGTGCACGAATGAGCACATCAGCTGGTCGCGCTATCTTGAGTGCGCGTCGTTCTAAAAGAAGAGCTGTGCTCTGTGCATAATCTTTGCCAAAACTCACCTATTCAATAAGACTAACCAAGAAGCTCCTAGCGTTATGCAGGCGAAGTCCGGATATCTCGACTTCACATATTAGAGTCTATATTGTTGAAAATGATCTCACACATGCAAGGTTAGGGGTGAAGATATCGAAAAATGCTATTCAGCTTGCAGTTGTTAGGAATATGGTCAGGAGGCGACTAAGTGCTGAGTTTCGCAATACAAGTATTATGAAACCACTGGATATAATTATTATAATTTCAAAAAAAATCTATTCAGAAAAAAACGAAATAAGTGATATTCTTATGCAAGAATGGAGACAATCACTAAAATCGTTGAAAAAATTCTACTAGCCGGTATTTGGGTATACTCAAATGCCATTTCTCCATTTATAGCACCCTCCTGTAGACACTTTCCTTCGTGTTCTTCATATTCACGCGAAGCCATAGAAAAATTTGGGCCCTTTAGAGGGCTGTTTTTGTCACTTAAAAGGTTGCTTAGATGCCGACCAGGTGGGACGAGCGGATATGACCCCGTTCCTGATGATAAAAAATGAACAGTAGACTTTTTTTATATAGTGCATTTTTCTTCGTGACTATACTTCTTTACGATTCGTACTCATATAAAGATCAGACTGTCACCCCGCTAGATGATGTGACAGAGCCATCTTACAAAACACCACCTTCAGCCGAAAATTCTCCAGAGCTCATTGAAAATAGAAAGCCTGATTCAGATAAAACTGATATATTTACGGAACGAGACAGAACTGCAAAAAAAATTAGCATTGATTCTGACAATCTTAAGGTCAGCATAGATTTATCCGATGGAAGTATCGTTCGCGCTGAGCTTAAAAAGTTTAAAGAATCTTTTGGCGGAGATTCTAATGTTGTGCTCATAGATAGCGATAGTTCAGGTTACAGAGCTAGTTCAGATGTGCAATTATCCAACCTAAATTCACCGGGAGGGTACACATCTGAGAAAGAAGTTTATATAGCTGATATGTACCCATTTACCGTGGCCATTGACTCTGACAATCAAAAATACACTGTTACTAAAAAGTATACTTTCTATGAATCATCCCACCTTATTAAAGTTGAGAATGTGGTCTATAATAAATCCAGTAACCCCATTCAAGCTAGATACTACAACACGATCGAAAGAGGAGAGGACACATCCTCTAATGTTATGCTTTACACATACACTGGGGCAGCATTTTATGACGATGAAAATAAATTTAGCAAAGTCTCTTTCGATGATATCGCAGATAGTAATTTACAGTTGAAAACAAAGTCTTCTTGGATAAGTATGCTTGAGCATTACTTTTTTTCGGCATGGATTTCAGCAAAAGATTCCGATCAAACAATTTATACTAGAAATCTCTCAACGAGCAAAACTGGCTCAAGTTATCTTGTTGGTTCTGTATCAGATTACTCTGTAATACCCGAGAATTCCTCTAAGATCTTTACTTCTAAACTTTATGTCGGTCCAAAAACTGTCTCAGAGATAAGCACAATATCAGAAGGATTAGATTTAACTGTTGATTATGGTGTTCTAACTTTCCTGGCAGCTCCATTATTCTGGGTTCTTGACAAGCTCAATCTATTCTTGAACAACTGGGGTCTAGCTCTAATCATGTTAACAATCCTCATAAAACTCCTGTTCTTTAAGCTATCTGAGACGAGCTATAAGTCTATGGCAAAAATGAAAAAACTTGCACCACGTATGACCGCATTAAAGGAGAGGTACGCTGACAATCGCCAGAAGTTCAGTGAAGAATTAATGAAGGTCTATAAACAAGAAAAAGTAAATCCACTAGGCGGTTGTCTGCCAATTCTTGTTCAGATCCCTGTCTTCATTGCACTTTATTGGGTAATTATTGAGAGCGTAGAAATGAGACATGCTCCTTTTATTGGGTGGATCGGAGATCTCTCTAGCAAAGATCCATATTATGTTCTACCAGTATTGATGGGAGTATCAATGTATATACAACAAAAACTGAATCCTCCTCCAACTGACGCAATGCAACAAAAAATTTTTCTAGCATTGCCATTTATATTCACAATACTTTTTGCAACATTCCCATCAGGTTTAGTATTGTATTGGCTAGTCAATAATATACTATCCATCGCACAACAATATGTAATCAATAAAAGACTTTCTGTTTAAAAATGAAAAGCGCAGATACTATTGTCGCGATTTCTACAGCCAACGGCAATGCTGCTGTGGGCATTATTAGAGTATCTGGATCTAATACGAACATCATTTCTGAACATTATTTTGGAGATGTTAAAGAGCGTTATGCAAAATACGTAAAGATCAGAGATTGCGATGGTAACATTATAGATGATGCTATTGTAATACGTTTTGTTGGACCATCCTCTTACACTGGAGAGGATATGTTGGAGATACAAATGCATGGCAACCCGATTCTACTTGAAAAATTTCAAAATATTCTCTGTGAAAAATATTGTAGACTAGCTAAACCAGGTGAATTTACTGAGAGAGCTTATTTGAATAATAAATTGGATCTCGTTCAAGCAGAAGCTGTGATTGATCTGATTAATTCATCGAGTTATGATGCGTCTCTGGCAGCTCAGAGATCCTTACAAGGAAAATTCTCGAACGTTCTATCCGAAATAGGAGATCAAATTTTATCTATTAGAACTTTGGTAGAATCGAGTATAAATTTTCCTGAAGACGATACTCATAATGAATCGTCAAATAAGTATAAGCATCATTTAAATAAACTTATCGAGAGATTGGAATATTTGGTTGATACTGCGAAACATGGTTTAAAGTTAAATAACCAAGTTAAAATAAGTATCTTAGGCAAACCCAATGTTGGTAAATCTACTTTATCGAATTGTTTGCTTGGTCACCAAGCATCCATTGTATCGGAAACGCCAGGCACCACTCGAGATTTAGTCAAAAACGATCTAAATCTTCAAAATAATGTGGTCACACTATTTGATACTGCTGGCCTGAGAAAGACAAAGGATGTTGTCGAAGCCAAAGGGGTAGATTTATCTATAGAGGCGTCAACCCTGTCAGATCTTGTACTTTATGTAATTGATGATGAATTAGGAGTTGATGAAGTAGATTTGAAATTTCTCAAGTCTAATAAAAATGAATGTTGGATTATATTCAATAAGATAGATAAAACAGACAAGACTCCGGAATCTGGAGTATATGAGGGGTATAAATATTTCAATTTATCGGCAGACTCTGAATCAGGAGTAGAACTTTTAAAAAAAGCCCTAAAATCAATCAGAAACCTCAATAATGAAAAAAATTTAACGCTTGCTAGAGAGAGACATATTGAATCACTGAAAGCTAGTTTGAAAAATCTTTACAACGCATCTAAATATAATGATAATCAACAACTAGACCTTGTTGGAGAAGAGCTAAGAAGGTCACATTTACATCTCCAGAATATTCTTGGCGGAGATGTTGATGAAGAACTTTTAGATGAAATATTCTCGAATTTTTGTATAGGAAAGTAGATGGAAAACTTTGATGTAGTAGTTATAGGTGGTGGTCATGCAGGTTGTGAGGCAGCCCATGCTTCTGCTCGTGCTGGCTCAAAAACTCTTCTTGTTACTTTGTCTAAATCTAGCATTGGTCAGCTCAGTTGCAATCCTGCTGTTGGAGGAATTGGCAAATCACACCTAGCCAAGGAAGTAGATGCTCTCGATGGCTTGATTTGCAAGGTTGCAGACAATTCTGCTTTGCAAAGGAGAAAGCTGAACCTAAGGAAGGGCCCGGCTGTTCAAGCCACAAGACTTCAAACATGCAGAATTAGCTACAAACATCACATGCAGTTGGAACTAAGTAATCAACCTAATTTGGTGATTGTAGAAGGAGAAGTTGTCTCCCTTATCATATCCAAAGAGCAGATTGTGGGAATAAAACTAGCAAGTGAAGTTAAAATATTTTGTAAGTCTGTGGTGCTTACAGCTGGTACTTTTCTGGGTGGTTTAATTCATGTTGGAGAGAAATCTTTTAGAGCAGGTAGAGCTGGTGACAAGGCTGCGTCTCAGTTAGAGTCCTTTTTTAGAGATAATGGATTTCCCATTGGTAGACTTAAAACAGGCACACCACCAAGAATTGACAAATGCTCAATTAACTTTGAAAATCTAGAAGCACAACATAGTGATCAAGACCAACCTAAATTGTCTTTTCTTTATGAGCACTATGATTCCACTCCGAACGAAATTGATGAAATTCCGTGCTTCATTACAAACACGAATATAAAGACGCATGAAATCATCGAAGAGGCAAAAGAATCATCACCAATTTTTTCTGGAGCAATTCAAAGTTTAGGTCCACGTTATTGTCCATCAATTGAAGACAAGATCCATAGATTCTCTGATAAAAAGAGTCATCAGATCTTTCTTGAGCCTGAATCAAGCGCTAATGAAACCATTTATCCAAATGGCATTTCTACGTCTTTACCTGAGGATATCCAGCTTAAATTTCTCAAAACGATCAAGGGGTTAGAAAATTGTGTAATTACACAACCAGGTTATGCGGTTGAATACAGTTATTTTGACCCAAGATGTTTACATAATACTTTAGCCACAAAAAATTATAATAACCTATTCTTTGCAGGCCAAATTAACGGAACTACAGGATATGAGGAGGCAGCATCTCAAGGATTGGTTGCTGGAATTAATGCAGCAATGCACGCAAGCGGTAGAGAATCGTTTATCTTAAATCGTGAAGAATCTTACATTGGAGTAATGATAGACGATTTGGTAACAAAGGGAGTTACTGAACCCTATAGAATGTTTACTAGTAGAGCCGAGCACAGATTAAGACTTAGGGAAGATAATGCAGACGAGCGTTTGACGCACAAAGGATTTAATTATGGCTTTGTATCATTAATTAGGAAAAAAAGCTGTGAATTAAAAACCCAAAATATTGAAAGAGAGACAAAAAAATTATCAGAATCAAAAGTTCTACCAACATCCTTATCTTCACGCAGTTTGGAGAACAGGTTCAACATAAACATAAAAAATGCAACCAACCTTAGAGACCTATTAAAAATGGCCACAATAAGTTATGCAGATATTACTGAGCTTGAAGAGTTTAAACATCGCCCTGATATGCTCATAGGAAATCTTGTTGCTATAAGAGAGAGATACAGCGGTTATTTAAAAATCCAAGACGAAGAGATTGAAAAGACCTCAAAAACACACCAGATTCTTATACCCGAAAACATAGAGTATAGTGCGATCGGTGGCCTTCCTTCGGAGGCTATAGAGAAGCTAAATCTCGTTAGACCACTGAATTTGGGTCAAGCATCACGTATACCTGGAATCACACCCGCAACTATATCTATTCTCAGAATCTTTCTCAAAAAATACGCAGCTTAATTTGCAAAGCTAATCGATATGCTACAATCATTGTATGGTTTTATCATGCTAGAATTTAATAAGGAGGCAACTAACATCTTGAGTGGCCAAGCTTCATACTTAGACGACAAGACAATAGAAAAAAGTCTACGATTTATAAAATTATTATTCGATTGGCATGAAAATAAAAATCTGATTTCAACCAGAGACCCTCTGTATTTTCTTAAAAGAGACTTCTATGACACTTTACAATTTTCTAATTATTTAAAAAAAGGTGAACACATAGACATTGGCACTGGAGCTGGCATACCAGGAGTTATACTATCCATATTAAGGCCAAACGATCAATTTGTGTTAGTAGACAGGCGTGATTATCCAATACGATTTCTTGAACATGCACAATTAGTTTTGAATTTAGAGAATATCTCGATCAAAAAAGTAGATGTTAATAAACTGTCTTTGTCTTCTACGCCTTCATCAGTGATTTTGAAAAATTTTAGCAATAAAAAAATATCTAATCTCCCTATGATGAAAAAAATGAGCTATCTTTACAAATTAATTAAATCAAGAGTGAGAGGCGACTATGCTATTTTAGTTTTGACAGGCTCTTTGGCTCTTGAAATGCCAAACACATTGAAAATACCACACCTTGGTGAAGTGTCTGTTAAGGTCAATAAGCTTATCAGTCCATTTTTTACTGAATGTAAATATATCCTGGAAATGACTTAATGGCAGAAATTTTCTCTATAGTAAACCAAAAAGGTGGCGTTGGCAAAACAACAACTTGCATAAATCTATCTGCTGCTTTAGCGAAGGCCAAGAGAAGAGTTCTTTTAATAGATCTTGATCCCCAATCTAATGCAACAAAAGGATGTGGGACTCAACTGACTGACGGAAGTCTTACCATAAATGATTTGCTTTTGAAAAGATGTAGTTTTGACGATGTAGTTTTAAATTTAGTTGACTTCAATTTTGACATACTGCCAGCAACTCCACAGCTGACAGAAGCCGAAGTTCTCTTATTGTCTTCAGATGATAAGGAATTTACCCTAAAAAAAGTTCTAACAGAGATAGCGCCTGGGTATGATTATTTAATCATTGATTGCCCACCTTCACTTAATATCTTGACTGTTAATGCGTTAACAGGAAGCACAGGAATCATAATACCCGTTCAATGTGAATTCTTTGCACTTCAAGGTTTAAGTGAACTCGTGAGTACAATTGACACGATCAAACAATCCTCGAATGAGAAAATCGAAATAAAGGGAATTATCCGCACAATGTTTGATTCGAGAAATAACTTATCTAATGATGTTAGTGAACAGTTAGTCAAATTTTTCAAAGATAAATTATTTAAAACAAAAATACCGAGGAATATTACTTTGGCCGAGTCACCTAGTCATGGTATGCCTGTTATATTCTATGAACCAAACTCCAAAGGTGCCTTGTCTTATCTATCTCTAGCGGGAGAACTAATAAAACTTGAGAATTAACCCTACTATACATAAGCTAGCGTCTGAGATATATTATATACATGAGTAAGAGAAAAGCCCTTGGCTCAGGTCTAGAGGCTTTACTGAGCGACAAACCTAGAATAAATGTTGTGGAGTCTAATACACAGCATGAAACTGACGACCAAAACGTACAACAAATACCAATAGATAAAATCTCTCGAAATATTAACCAGCCTAGAAAAGTTTTCTTTGATGACGAACTCAAATCTATTGCTGACAGTATTCGAGAGTTAGGACAATTTACACCAATATTGGTTAGGCAAATTGATTCTGGATATGAATTGATTGCTGGTGAGAGACGATGGAGAGCAATGCAGTCTCTCAAATATGAGTATATTAAAGCAATTGTTTTAAAAGTGTCTGATAAAGATTCTGCACTAATAGCAATTGTGGAAAATATACAAAGAGAGCAGCTAAACGCTATAGAGGAATCAGAGGCTTTCAAAAAATTACAAGTAGATTATTCAATGACTCATGAGGATATTTCAAAATATACTGGAAAATCTAGGTCACATGTAACTAATTTAATACGCCTCAATGACCTATCTGATTTTGTTAAAACAAAACTTCTAGAGGGAAAAATTGACATGGGGCATGCTAGAGCGGTTATTACACTCAAATCCGTTACTCAAGTTTCAATGATAAAAACAGTTATATCTAAAGGCCTCTCGGTGCGCGCTCTAGAGTCACTGATAAAAAACAAAAATAGCACAAAACCCACAGCTAAAATCACTAAGCCCCAAGACACTGTAATTCTTGAAAGAGAACTGTCAGAAAAACTATGTGCTAATGTAAATATCACTCATCACTCTAGTGGCCAAGGAAAGGTTGAGATAAAATACTCTAGCCTTCAAGAATTAGAGGGTATTATTAAGAAAATAAGATAGATCTATCTGCCTATTCAATTGAACTAACGCCAATACTAATCTATACTACCATTAGCCATAGGTAAGTGGTTTGCTCCAGGTGAAGATCAAAAGTGCTAAGAGTAATAA
>CAJWIW010000023.1 GCA_913041865.1 uncultured Gammaproteobacteria bacterium | reverse complement strand
TAATACAAAGTTGGCTACTCATCAATTTCTAATTTGATCGTTTGAGATGGCACAATCGTGGAAATAGCATGCTTGTATATGCTCTGAGTAACTTTATTCTTGAGCATAATAGTGTATGGATCAAACGCCTCAATAACACCATCCAATTTAATGCCATTAACCAGAAAGATGGATACCTGGATTTTATCCTTGCGTAGTTTATTAAGAAATTTATCTTGCAAATTATCTGGCATAGAGGCATCCATTAAGTAGTATTATTCCTATACTGACATCATTTATCCAAAATGTAAATTTGTCTCTATATCATCAACAATTTCCACAAATGACTTATGGTCTATATTAATCTCCAAATCAGGCTTATATTTTCTCATCCAGGTCATTTGTCGTTTTGCAAGTTGTCTCGTAGCATATAGACATTTCTCATATAATTGTGCTTCTGATATCTTTCCATCTAGATACTCCATTGTCTGCCTATATCCTATAGATTTCATTGACTGTGATTGAGAGTTTATATGATACTTTTTTTTCAATTCAACTACTTCTCTGATTAAACCATCATTGAATATTTTTGTAGTTCTTTGTTGTATTTTTTTGTGATAACTACTTCTATTTTTTGGGAAAAGAAATATTACTTTGTTAATGAAGTTATTATCTACAGTCTTATGATCGGTAAAAAAGGAGCTCATAGGCCGCCCTGTGATTAAATAGACTTCTAACGCCCTCTCAATTCTTTGTGAGTCATTCGGGTTAATTCTGTCATAAGAATGAGCGTCAATAAATTTTAAACAATTATGGATAGTGCGTATATCGTAAGCATTTTTGAGATAATATATAAATTCACGTTCATCATTGTCACGTTCTGGTAGTACATCAATACCATGTAACAGTCTATTGAAATACATCATTGTTCCACCGACTATTAATGGTATCTTACCTTTTGAAATAATTTGGTTAATTATTACTTCGACAGTCTTGCAATAGGAGTTAACATTGAAAGTTTGATCAGGGTCAATTATGTCAATCATATGATGAGCATACTGTGCTAAAATTTCTTTTCTTGGCTTATCAGTTCCTATATCAAGATCCTTATATACAGTACTAGCATCCATATTAATGACCTCAAAAGGATATTTTTTTACTAACTCTATAGCAACTTTACTCTTGCCTGTGCAGGTAGGCCCAACCAAAAAAAATACTTCTTTTTTATTATTCATTATTAATAGATAAAAATGTTCCATATTCAAGAGACTGGAAATTTATATGAATATCAGGTGTAGGTAATATATCTACAAACTTATTAGGCCACTCAATGAAATGAATCCCATTTGAGTCTAGATTGTAGTCAACTCCTATTTCTTGTAATTCTCTATAATTGCTTAGTCTGTACAGATCGTAGTGATAAATTTTTAGATCTGACACAATATACTCATTAATTAGAGAGAAAGTTGGACTATACGCATTCTTACTGGGGTTTAGGTGTTTAATGTAGTACTTAACAAATGTCGTCTTGCCTACACCAATATTCCCAGATAAAAAAATAATTAGTCTGTTAGCAGTGAGTTTATCTAATAACTTAAAAAGAAGATTATAACTCTCTTCGCGATGAACAATGAAGAGTTGATTCGATTCGTTCGATTTAACTGTCATGGTAAAAATTATTTACTAATTCAGACATTTTTTCAATTACATCCGAAGGCAAAACTCCAATTGGTCCTCTTTTGGATTTAATTACATCTGCTGATAGTGAATGTAAGCCAACAGCAAATAAAACTGCATTTTTAAGCTCATTATCTTTTGTAAGACCCATTATCGAAGACATAACACCTGTCAAAGCATCTCCCATTCCAGCCATACCCATATGATGCCCTCCATGGCTACAAGTAAAAATATCAGTTCCATCATAAATAATGGTATTCAATCCCTTCAAAACAACAACACCAGAATATTTTTCTTGAAGCAAACATGCTGCTTCAATTCTATTATTATGAATCCATGAAGGTGGACGATTTAATAGCATCGCTGCCTCCCCTTCGTGAGGTGTCAAAACCCAATTCTGATACTTAAATGGATTTCTGCTTAAATAAAGAAAAATTCCAGCGTCCATTACAAGTTTTGTTGAGAGAGAGTTTTCAGAAATTACATCTACTAAGTCTAAAAATATAGACTCTGACCAAGAATCATTAGAAAGACCTGGTCCAATTATTACAACTCTATAGTCGCTCAAGTTCTTTAGTACACCCTTATTATACTCTGAAGTGACTAATTCATTTTGAAAGATTGGGACTGTTTCAGCATGGAGTTTATTAGTACAAATAATGAAGTACCTAGAACCTGTTTTGATAGCAGCACTAGAGGATAATAAGATTGACCCTAAAAAACCATTAGTTCCGCCTATCAGAATGTTTTTCCCATATGTTTTTTTGTGATCTTTATCAGAGAATTTGTGATTTAAAGTTAATTCATTACAATATGTGGCTTTCTCTTCGATGGAATATTCTATGACATGATGATCTTTGAATTTATCAATTTTTTTTGAGTAAATGTTAAAAGACATTAATATGATATGCCGATGATCGTTTTCGAATAATTAGAGAGTAACGATTGCATTAGCTCATCAATGAGGGAAGTTTTTTTGTTATAAACCACAAGGTTAGAATTATTTAAATACTTTTTATTAATATCATATATAGAACCAACCTCATCAATGAGACCTAGTTGTAGGGCCTGTTTACCTGTCCAAAATAGCCCAGAAAATACTGAAGCGTCCTTTATTTTTGATCCTCGTGCTAATTTAATATCTGTAATAAAATCATTATGAATGTCTTCGACAAGCGCATTGAGATGGTCTCGTTGTTTTTGAGAGAGAGATTGAAATGGGTCAAGAATTGTTTTATCTTCGCCAGATGATATTGTTTGAGATTCTATGCCAAGTTTTTTCGCAAGCGATTCTATGTTGATGCTATCTAATCGAACACCAATAGACCCAACAATGCTTGATGAGTTGGCAATAATCATGTCTCCACTGGCAGCAATATAATAGCCACCAGATGCGCCAACATCATCTATAACTGCATAAATAGTTTTACTGGATGTCTCTTTGATCTTGCTAATCTGATCAAAAATAATTTTTGATTGGGTTGCGCTACCACCGGGACTGTTTATGTTAAGAATGATATTCTGGCAAAGTTCATTTTCTTCAGCTTTCGCAATCAAATCAATTACCTTCTTGGTGTTGTCACCACCTGGTGATATAACTCCGTTAATATTAATTACAGCTGTATGATTACCTACCTTATATATTTTATCTGAGGACACAAAAGGGAGTGCAAAAATAATAACAAAGATAGTTAAGATTATTAATCTAGATACAACCTTAAACCTTCTCTCTGATTTTTTATCCTCTACTAGTGCATCAATAAGATCTTTTAGAGTCTTTTCATCCATAATCAACCACCTAATAAGATTTTATATTTCATTCTCTAAATTATCAATAAGAATAGTTAGGTCATTAGGGAGTGGCGATTGGAAATTATAATGTTTGTTATAATAGAATGACAAATTAGATGAATGGAGAAAAATTCTATTCAAGCCAATTTTTCTGAGTTCCAGATTTACTATCTTATCTCCATATTTTGTATCACCACAGATTGGGTGTTTAATTGATGAAGAATGAACTCTTATCTGATGTGTTCTACCAGTCTTAATTGAGACATCGACCAATGTATAGTCAGTAATATATTTTTCTACATAAAATGTGGTTAAGGCGTGTTTGCCTGACTTATCAACGAAAATACTGCCATTATTTTTTCTCTTATCTATTTTTAACGGTGAATTAACTTTTATTTCTGACTCAGCGAGTTTTCCTGACAAAAGAGCTTTATAGCTTTTCTTTACTTGATTTGTCCTGAAGCAGTTGCCTAAGTCCTTTGCTGAGTGATAATTTTTTGCAACGAGCATGCAGCCACTTGTATTTCTGTCTAATCTATTAACAGGTGCAATGTCTGTATTATTTTTTAATTTCTTAAGTGAGGAAATAATATCGTACTTCACATTAGTGCCACCATGGACTGATAGCCCTGCAGGTTTATCAATTACTAAGAAATCATTATTTTCAAATATTATGTATTCGCCGATATTTTCTAGAAATTTGTCATTTTTTGAGATCTCTTTTGTCAGTGGTGATATCGGTGGAATTCGGACTATATCTTGTGAGACTAGGCGATAACTAGGCTTAACACGCTTACTATTAACTCTCACCTGACCATCCCTAATTACTTTGTATATTAGACTCCTTGGCGCGCCCTTAATTGTCTTAAGGAGGAAATTATCAATACGTTGTCCACCAGTATTAATGCTGATTTTCGTACATTTTATATAATTTTTAGTAATTTTATCCACGATATCATTTGAAGAAAATATGAATCATTGATATATTAACTCAAAGATTTACATATTAGTATAGACTATAAATAAGTTATTAAGTCCAAAGTGACACAGAAAGCACACAGAAGACATATTAAGTGATAGGTGCAAAGTCTCATACTAAATATATTATAGAGATTGATTAATTGTTTAAACACATGTATTACAGGATTCTAAATGAAACAGATTTTATTAAATGCCTCTCAGAGAGAAGAGGTACGCTTAGCTATAGTAGAAAACAAAAATTTGGTAGAACTAGATATAGATCTGCCATCAAAGAACATCAAATCAAATATTTACAAAGGGACCATATCCAGGGTTGAACCTGGTCTCGAAGCTGCATTCGTAAATTTTGGTCGAACTAGACATGGTTTTCTCCCATTCAAGGAAATATCTCCTGAAATCTTCGTGTCAGGTAAACCCAGGACTATAAGGGATTGCATTGAGAGCGGGAAAGAAGTTGTTGTCCAAGTTGATAAAGAAGAGAGGGGTACTAAGGGCGCTGCACTCACAACTTATCTGAAATTGGCAGGTAAATACCTAGTTTTATTACCTAAAAACCCTAACACCGGTGGTATTTCAAGACGACTCGAGGGTAATGATAGACAAAATGCAAAAAAGATGCTTGATGCTTTGAACATCCCTGAGAAGATGAGCGTGATTCTAAGAACATCCGGATTAAACACGAGCAAAGAAACGTTGGAATGGGATATGAATTATCTAATTCAGATCTACGAAAATATTGTCGAGAACTCTGTCTTAAAAAAAGCTCCTTATTTGGTTTATGAGGAAAGTAGTATACTTGCAAGAATTATTAGAGATTATATTGATGAAGAGACTGATTCAATAATTATTGATGACCAGGATTTCTATGATGATTTCATGAATGCAAAAAAATATTTTATTCCACACAGTAAAATTAAAATCGAGCAATATAAAAAATCTACACCAATATTCAGTGAATATAGAGTTGAAACACAAGTTCAAAGCGTATATAGAAGAAAGATAACATTACCATCAGGTGGTAATATTGTTTTTGATTCAACGGAAGCACTGACCAGTATTGATGTAAATTCTGCAAAATCTACAAAAGGTGGAGATATTGAAGAGACTGCGCTAAATACAAACTTAGAGGCTGCGGTATCTTTATCAACACAATTAAAATTAAGAGATATTGGTGGTCTGATCGTTGTTGATTTTATTGACATGATGTCATTAAATTCACAGAAAACTGTCATGCGAAAAATGGCTGAACTTGCAAAGATAGATAAAGCAAAAATCCAATTTAGCAGGATTTCTAAATTTGGATTAATGGAGATATCTCGCCAAAAATTAAGAGCATCGATTATAGATAACACAGATGATTCATGTCCAACTTGCTCTGGTACAGGATATATTAAGTCTTTATCATCTCAATCAATTTCACTAGTAAGAATGCTCGAGGAAGAAGCTGTGAAAAGCGATAAACCTATTACGGTATATCTTCCTGTAAGATTAGCAACTTACCTATTAAATGAAAAAAGGGATTTAGTTCAAGGGATAGAAGAAAGACACAATATAACGATTAAGATAGTACCTGATCCAGAAGTTGAAGTAACTAGCTATTTAATTGATAGAGAAAATAGAAGTCAATCAGAGTTCAAGGCATCAGCTAGTCACAAAGAAAACTCTAGAGAAACAAAAGTTACGAGTCCTCAACCATCTAACCTCAATAGTGAGAAACCGTTAGTTTCAGCAGTGGCACCTAAAACTCAACCACCAAAACCAAAACCTGCTAGTAATACCTCGTCTGAGGGGATTCTGACAAGTATCATCAAAAAAATAGGATCAATTTTTTCCCCTAAAGAAAAAAGAACTACAAGATATAGAGCCAATAATAGAAAGAGGTACAGTAGGCCATATAACACAAAATATAATAAGTATAAGTCTTATAACAAGAAAAGAAATAATTCACGAAGAAGTAATAATAAATCACACAATTAATGATTAAGTTCTTAGTCAGAATCATTACAGTAACACTAATTGTTTCTATTTCTTTGTATTACTTTCAACCACAATCAATTTTCTATAAAAATGACCTGAAACGTATACAGGAAAATAACAGAGTTACTTTTGTAACTAGATTAGGACCAACAACTTATTATGAAATCAAAAATAAAAAATTTGGATATCACTACTCAATAATGAGGGAATTTGCAGATTTCCTAGGCGTTGATCTATCCGTGAAAGTTGTCAGCAATATTACAGATGCAAAAAAGATGTTAGAATTACGTGATGCTGATATAATTTCCGGATGGAATGTGACCAACACTAATAGTGATATTAAAACAGGTTACCCATACAACAGAGTTGACTATGTAATAATATCTAAATCAAATATTGCACGTAGGTCGAATATAGAAGACAAACTTCTTGAAAACGATATACACACTATAGAGTCACAAGTAATTTCAAATAGTGATTCAATTAAAGAGAAAAAACCTAAGTATTCATACAAAGTTTGGAGAGATAAAAATATAGATGATTTATTAAAAATGCTCTATGACGATGAAATTATGTTTTTATTCATGTCATCTGATGAATTTAAAATTCTATCGAAATATTACCGTGACATTAAGATAGTTCAAAAGCACTCAGTAAATGAAGCAGAATATTGGATTCTACCAGATAACATTGGCCCTGAGATGCAGAATAAAATATCTGATTTTTTTAATTATATGATTGAAAATAATAAATTAGCGATAATCTATCAAAATTTTTTTGGGCAGCAACAACACACATTTGTTGGTTCTAAAATTTTTATCAATGATCTTGTAGAAATATTTCCGACTTATGAATTTTTTTTCAAAGAAGCCTCTAAATTATTTGATTTTGATTGGAGACTTATTGCTAGTGTTGGTTATCAAGAATCTAGGTGGAGAAAGGATGCTGTATCGTATACAGGTGTAAAAGGGATAATGATGCTAACAAAAGATACTGCAAGAGAGGTTGGAGTTGAAGATCGAATAGATCCAAAAAATAGTATTTTTGGAGGAGCAAAATACCTTCGAAGCATCTATAATCGAATTGACTATGAACTAGATGAAAATGAAAAAAAATGGTTTGCGATAGCTGCATATAATATAGGTTTAGGTCATGTAGAGGACGCGATAAAATTAGCTGCAAAAAATGGTACCCAGATAAATAAATGGTCAGATATTGAACCATATATTTTAATGCTTAGTCAGTCAGAGTATTACCGTCAGACTAAATATGGTTATGCCAGGGGTTGGGAAACAGTTAAGTATGTGCAGAATATAAAGCAATATTATGATATACTTATCTTTTTAGATTCACAAGATAAAGAAGTAGATGAAAAAGATCAGGAGATTCCCAAAACGTTATGACTAATATAGATATAGACTTTATTGAAAAATCATTTACTGACGGAATAGATGATTCTCAAAAAACAAAACTTTCTGAAACGATTAATCATGTGTTTGATGCATTAAACAAAGGAGATATTAGAGTAGCAGAATTTGCAGATGGCGACTGGATCGTTAACGAATGGATTAAAAAAGCTATACTCCTCTCTTTCAAATTGAAATCAAACAAAATTATTGATACCGGATATACGAAATTTTACGATAAACTCTCATCAAGATTTTGTAATACAGAACAAGAGTATTTAGCTGAGAGAAATATCAGAGTTGTACCACAAGCAATAGCAAGAGAAGGTACATTCATAGGAGAGAATGTGGTACTTATGCCATCATTTGTAAACATAGGTGCTTATGTAGACTCAGGAACTATGGTTGACACATGGGCGACAGTTGGCTCCTGCGCACAGATAGGTAAAGATGTTCATCTGTCTGGTGGCGTTGGTATAGGTGGTGTTCTAGAACCATTACAGGCTAACCCTACTATAATTGAAGATAACTGTTTCATAGGAGCAAGGTCTGAAATCGTAGAAGGTGTGATAGTTAAAAAAAATTCAGTTATTTCAATGGGTGTATTTATAGGGAAGAGTACAAAGATCTATGACAGAGAAAATGATACGGTATCTTATGGGGTTGTACCAGAAGGATCAGTTGTTGTCTCAGGTTCCTTACCATCGAAGGATGGTAAATATAACCTATATTGCGCAGTAATCGTAAAGAAAGTAGATGAAAAAACTAGAAGTAAAGTAGGTATTAATGATCTCCTTAGAGAAGCTTAAGAAATTTCTCTTCGGTTAAAATAGTCGTACCTATTTTCTTTGCCTTATTGAGCTTGCTTCCAGGCTGATCACCACATATTAAATATTCTGTTTTTCCAGAGACCGAGCTAGAAACTTTTCCTCCATTTGATAAAATTATTTCTTCAATTTCATTTCTAGATATTTTATTAAAAGATCCTGTTACCACAAATGATTTGCTTGATATAAATTCGTTAGAGGATAGTTTTGGATAAATTATTTCAATACCAGATGATACCAATTTTTTAATTTTTTCTATATTGCTAGAAACGGAAAAGAAACTAGTGATGTTATCAGCAACTATTGGTCCAATATCTTTTATAGATTCTAGACTTTCTCGTTTAGCACTTATTAGTTCATCCATCGTCCTAAAGTTTTGTGATAAAATACGTGCTGTAGAGAGCCCTACCTCTCTGATACCAAGAGAGTATATGAATTTATCGAAATTAGGTTTTTTGCTTTTATCAATTGATGCAATGAGATTATTAACAGAAACCTTTGCCATTCGATCAAGCAATATAAGGCTATCATAGCTTAAATAATATAAATCAGAGTAATCATTGATAAGGTTACTATCAACTAGTGAAATTATTATACTATCACCTAAGCCAGTGATATTCATGGCTTTCCGTGAGGCAAAATGATCGATACTCTGAATTATTTGTGGTCTGCATGTCAATTCATTTGGGCATTTATAAATTGATTGATTAGATATTTTTATAATAACCTCTCCGCATGCTGGACAAACTTTTGGAATAGATATTTTTGTAGTCTTATCTCTCTTTGAGAGATTAACTTTTTCAACCTCAGGAATTACATCTCCTGCTCTCTTTACATAAACATAATCATTTTTTCTTATATCTTTTTTTCTAATATCATCTAGATTATGTAAAGTTGCCCTACTTACAGTAACGCCACCAATATTTACAGGTTTCAACTCTGCTACTGGCGTTATTACGCCAGTACGACCAACTTGGAAAGTTACATCAACAATTTTTGTTTGGGATACTTGAGATGGAAATTTAAATGCAATTGACCACTTCGGAGCTTTTGATGTATAACCAATCTGCTCACGCAGCTCATAGTTATCCACTTTATAGACTATTCCGTCTATCTCGTATGGAAGCTTATCTCGTTTATTTGATATTTTGTCAAAATAATCAATCGCTTGATTGATATCATTAATTTTTTTATTTAAATCACAAGTCTGAAAACCAATTTTACTTAAGTACAACATTGACTCAGAATGTGTAGGCAGTGATAAGTTTTGATCTATTTCTATTATACCGTGTATGAATATTTGGAGGTTCCGTTTAAAGGCTATTATTGGGTCTTGTTGACGAACTGTACCAGCTGCAAAATTTCTAGGATTTGCAAAAGTCTTAGTTTGACTTTTTTTTAGATTATCGTTAATCCGTTGGAAGTCAGATATTAATGAGTAAACTTCAGCAGCAACTATTAGTTTATTAGGGACTTGTCTAGCTAATAACTTGAGAGGCAGTTTTTGTATTGTTCTTATATTAGAGGTAACATCCTCTCCTTCATTACCGTCTCCACGTGTGACTGCAGACACTAAATTTCCTTTTTCATATGTGAGCGATATGGCTAAACCATCAAATTTAGGTTCTGCGAACATGATAACTGGTTTAGGTACTTCTATTATAATTTTATTATAGAATGATTTAAATTCCTCAATATTTGCTGCATTATTTAGTGACATCATAGGCTTGCTATGCTTTACCTTCTTAAAGCCCCCTTTCACCTTAGACCCGATGAGCTGCGTAGGAGAGTCTGATTCTATAAAATTCGGATTCTTCTCTTCGATTAATTTTAATTCTCTGTAGAGTTCATCAAATTCATGATCAGGTATTGTTGGTGAGTCATATGTATAATACTGCTGGGAGAACAATTGTATTTTTTTCTTGAGTGACTGATAGTATTTTTTCGTAATTTTTTTTTCTGACATTACGATGGTATTGATGAAATATTATTATCTCTAGTTGATGCAATCTTAACAGCATCATTTATGTTAACAGAAACAAGTTTAGAAACTCCTGCCTCCCTCATTGTAACACCACTTAAAATATCTGCTAATTCCATAGTAAGTTTATTATGAGTTATGAAAATAAATTGAACATCTTTAGACATTTCTCTGACAACATTACAGAATCTGTTATTGTTAGCATCATCCAGTGGAGCATCAACCTCATCTAAAAGACAAAATGGAGCTGGATTTGTTTTGAAAATAGAGAAAACAAATGCAATACCTGTGCCTGCTTTTTCACCTCCTGATAATAAATTGATATTTTTGACTAATTTCCCTGGCGGTCTAGCCATAATGTTAACTCCTGTGTTTAACAAATCATTATCAGTCAGTTCAAGATAAGCCTTGCCGCCACCAAATATCTTGTTGAAAAAATTATCTAAGTTAGAATTAATACTATCAAATATCTCTTTGAATTTAGTCTTAGTTTCCTGGTCTATCTTCTTTATTGCATTATCAAGTGTGCTAATTGACTCAGATAAATCTTTATACTGTGAATCTAGATATTTTTTTCTCTCTTGCTGATCTTCAAGTTCATCAATTGCAGCTAAGTTAATTGCACCCATGGATGATATTTTTGACTGTAGTTTCCCAAGTTTTTTTTCAATGTGGTCTTGTTTAAGGTTAGTATCAATTTTCTTAATTCCCTCAGTTATATCTTCTGCTGGTAAATCACTATTATCTTGAAGTGAATCACGTTGCGCAGTCTTTTCACTAATATTAATTTTGTAATTTTCAAGGTTGTCTTTAGTAGAATTGATTTCAGTATTTACTTCGTTTTTCTTAGTTTCAATCTCTAAAATAGAAGAATCATAACTTTCAATCTTTTCTCTTGATACTTTTAGCTCTTTTTCTCTAGTACTCTTTGTATCTAAGAGTTTCGTTAATTTATTTTGCATATTATTCGTTGGCTTCTCTTTTTTACTATCAGAGGCAAGTAGAATAAGCTTCCTATCAATCATACCCTCAATATGATCCTTAAGCTTTTTAATATTACTTTCAATTGCATTCTTTTCAGATGTATTCTTCGATATATCTACGTTCAATTTATTCTGTATATTTAGCGACTCATTATAACTCCATTCAACTTGATCGATAATCTGTTTAAGGTCTATACGTTCTTTGTCAAATTTCTCTTTCTTTTTGTGATGCTTTTTGATTTGGCTATCAAGATGTTGCATTTTATTTTGACAGTCCGCACTTGTTTTCTTATAGTCATTAATCTTTCTCTTGATATCCACTATTTCATCTTTTTGAGATCTGACTAGAACTTTAATATTATCAAAAAGACCTTTGAATATTCCTAGAATAGATCTGAGACTAGTCTTAAAATTTTTTATATAGGATTTATCTCCTGGACTACTTTGACGATCGAAGTCTACTAACAATGCTGAGAGTTTTTCTTGGACATCTGATGCTTTGCCAAGTAGTTCATCTTTACTGTCATTCCTTGTATTTTCGTTCATTGAAAACGCCTCCAGAATACCTAACCTTTTTGATAGAAGGTTCAGAGATTTTTCAGAGGCATCGTATTTTGCGTTTTCAACTTCTTTCTCTTTGACAGTGTCTGATTGTTCTATTACAAATATGTTGTTTTGTGACTGCAGATTTTGCATGGCAAAATTAGCGTCTTTCTTATCTTTGTCTAACTTTATTAGCTTAGTTCCATTAACGTTCTGTTCGGACTCGAGTTTTTTGATTTGTGCCAGCAAGTCATTGTGTTTCTGCTCTTCGTCCTCGACCTCAGATTCAGATTTTTTGATTGAGTCTAACAACTCACTCAGTGCCTCTTTCCTAGAAACCTCTGTCTCGAGAGTATGTTCTATGTCTTTTTCACAACTTGCAATATCACTACCTATTCGATAAAACTCTTTTTGGATTTCATCAAAATTATTTTGTTCATTATTTCTTTTCTGTCTAAATTCCTCAATATCTCTATTATAATTTGATAGTAGCGCAAGTTGTTTCTCTTTCTCTAATTCTAATCCTCTTATGACCTTGTTTAGATCTTCTATCTCGCTATCATAATTACACCATTTAAGAGCTATCAGAGATATCTTTGTTTGACGCTCCTCGCCTTTAAGTTCCCGGTACTCACTTGCTAACTTAGCTTGTCTCTCAAGTTTATTTAGCTGAGAGGTTATCTCTTTCATAATATCATTTAGCCTATCGAGATTATCTCTAGTATGTTTGAGTCTTAGCTCTGTTTCTCTTCTCTTTTCTTTATATTTGCTTATCCCAGCAGCCTCCTCTAAGTATGTTCTCAACTCCTCCGGCTTAGCTTCTATAAGCTTACTAATCATACCTTGTTCTATAATGGCATAACTACGAGGGCCTAGACCTGTACCGAGAAAGACCTCTCTGATGTCCTTTCTTCTACAACGTGTATTGTTTAAATAATAATTAGAGGTACCATCACGAGCTACCTCTCTTTTGATTACGATTTCAGAATACCTGGCAAACTTTGAATCAAGAGAGTTTGATGAATTATCAAAGTTGAGCTCCACAAATGCCTTGCCTACCTCATGTCTAGCTGATGAGCCGGAAAAAATTACATCCTCCATTGAGTCACCTCTCAAATTTCTAGCAGACGACTCGCCCATAACCCAACGTATTGCGTCAATTATGTTGGATTTACCACACCCATTGGGCCCAATGATACCTGTCAGATTACTAGGAAATTGAAGTGTTGTGGGGTCTACAAATGTTTTGAATCCAGCTAATTTAATTTTTGTTAAAC
>CAJWIW010000022.1 GCA_913041865.1 uncultured Gammaproteobacteria bacterium | reverse complement strand
GCTTTTTAATATCGTAACTGTATACATGAGTATCTAAACCTAGCGCGCGAGCCATATCTGCAAACCAGATAGCGCTGCCACCCTCCCCAGACCCTAACTCAATTATTACGTTCGGCTTGATATCTTGTAGGATCATCCAATACAAAACTAAGTCCGAACTCGTTTTATATAAACAATGTTCTTTCCACTTAATAAGTGAGTGAACACCTTGTGATGATGCAAATGGAATTCCATCAAATAGTCTTCCGGTGGGCATTAATGCAGGTATAGCCTTTACTCTTTCTGAAAAAGAAATAAACCTATTTTCTTTAGATGACTGGCCATCTTCAAAAATCCCACAAAAGTCATCAGATAAGTTTGGTTCGTTTGTTAGATGAGAAAATACAAAGTTATCAAAAAAGGTTGGTATCCAATTTTGTTGCTGCATTTTTTTTACAAATTTTGGAATAACAGTCTTTAAATTGGAATTAGAAGCTATTTCAACTGAGGTTAATTCTAAACCTTTGATATACAAATCACTCGATTCTTTTAATTTCCCAAATTGCCTAAGAATTTCACTTAAGCCAAGGTAAGCATCTCCCATCTTTGGATTATTAGCAATCGCTTGCCTATAACTAACCTCAGCTTCTTCTAATCTACCTAGTGCTCGAAACGTATTACCCAAGTTGTAGTGAGCTTCAGCAAAGTCAGATTTCAAAGCTATTGCTTGTCTATAGCTTGCTTCCGCTTCATCCAATCTGTCTAGTTCGTGAAGAGTAATGCCCAAGTTATTGTGGGCAGCCGCGTCTTGAGGAGATAATGTAACTGCTGTTTGATTAGCATCTACGGCTTCAGACTTTCTACCTGTTGCTCCAAATACTGCGCCTAAAACTTTCCAAGCATATTGATGCTCGGGAAACTCTTTAGTAATAGATACCGCTAGTTTTTCTGCGTCGTTAAGTCTTCCGTTCTGAAAGTGTTCTAAAAGACAACTAAGTTGTAGCTGAGTCGGATTCTTAGCCTTTAAGTTTTGTTCAGATATCTTCTTCCTCATATACAAAGATTCCCATAAATACACGAAGTGTCAATGGATTCAATGCTTGTAAAATGTATATTGTGTAAAATGTAAGACTTAGAAGCCCGCGAATCAGTATCTTTTGGAGCTAGTCGAACCCCACAATTAATCTATTCCCTTGCTATTATTGACTTGTAGATTTGGGTTTATGTTTTTATACAGTCCTTTGTACAGTAAACTCTTTTAGCTCTTTATACAGTAGACATGTGAATTTAGGCGTTTTTTAAACAAAAAAACCCAGTAAATACTGGGTTCTGAAAGTATCGAGTGGAGCTAGTCGGGATCGAACCGACGACCTCCTGCTTGCAAAGCAGATGCTCTCCCAGCTGAGCTATAGCCCCTTAAATACTTAGTGACAATGAGTTTATCTCCCCTAGTAATAATATTCAATAAAATTAAATGTATAGGATAAAAAAATTATCTTTTAATTCCTCGAGTCATTAAATAGCTTTGAATTACAGTATTATTCTCGAAATATTCCCCCAGCAAAACATCGATCTCACTTCGGAAGAGTGATTGTTTGTTTGGCGAATCTTCAAGATACTTTATAACTGCGGCAATCGGACCAATATGTGTCTCCAACAATATTCGCATATGTGCTGGACTCATTGCTGGATTACCGTACTGTGCCCTATGAAAAGAGATGTGTTTTGCCAAATCACCAATTCTTTTTTTAATTTCCTCAACATCACCCCACTCAACCGGAGAAGGTAAATCCTCTGGGAGCGGAGGACCATATTTGGCAGTAAGTGCAAATAATCTTCCTGTGAGAAGCTCGGGAGGCCAAGTTGAAAAAGCAATAACGCCACCGGTCTTTAAAACGCGCATCATTTCTCTGACTGCCACATTAGGTCTTGGTGCAAACATATGACCAAATTGACTCAAAACAAAATCAAAACTTTCATCATCATACGGAAGCTCCTCAACATCTGAGACAATGAAGTTTATGTCGAACCCAGAAATTTTAGAATTTTCTTTAGCCCTATCAATCAACTCAGGTGTCAAATCTGACCCAAAAGCTTTTGCTCCTTGTTGAGCGGCGGTAATTGCAACTACACCGGTGCCACATCCAACATCAAGAACACGATCCCCTTTTTGCAACCCAGAAAATTTTACGAGTTCTGGTGCAGCTAAACCAGTAACTGTCTCAAAAGCAGCAAAAGTGGACCACATTTGTCTAGCTTTTTCTTTTATTGAATTATAGTCAGTCATATACTCATATTAAGTATGACAAATTTATCTACTTAATGAAAAGGAAGTTAACGAAAATCAGGTTTGAGAATATTATAAAATCTAATCTTACTAGTCTTATTATTTGTATAACTCTAGCTTTTCTCACTAGAGATTTGTTTGCTGAGTCGCTGTCTAAAAATCAAATCGCAGAAAGTCGAGATTTCATGGTTGTCACATCAGATCCAAATGCAACCGAAGCAGCAAAGAAAATACTAGCTACTGGAGGAACGGCCGCAGATGCAGCTATTGCCGCTCAGCTTGTTCTTGGTTTAACAGAACCTCAAGCATCCGGACTAGGGGGAGGTGCTTTTGTTTTATATTTTAATCAATCAAATGAAAAAATTTCTACGTTTGATGCAAGGGAGACGGCACCTAGTTCTGCGACTGAATCTTTATTTCTAAATTCAGATGGCAATCCAATTGACTTTATTTCTGCATCTACTAGTGGGAAATCCATTGGAATACCAGGTACGCCAGCATTGATTGGCATATTACACGATAGATTTGGCTCATTGCCCATGGATGTTCTCATTTCATCGGCTTACAAGTTGGCTTCAGAAGGTTTCCTAAAATCTGATGGTTTAAAAAAATCAATCTCTTCGCAAAGAAATTTATTATCTGAAAATCCAAGTTCAAAAAAGTATTTCTTGTCCAGTGACTTATTAATAAATAAAGAATACGCTAAAAATTTAATCTCATTAGCGAAAAATAATTACAAAATATTTTATCAACATCCGATATCAACTGAAATTATTAAAATGGTAAAAAAAAATGGAGGCGAAATACATCAACGTGACTTCGATAGATATGAGGTCGTTGAGAGAGAACCTGTATGTGAGAATATCAGAGGTTATAAAGTGTGTTCGATGGGAGAGCCTTCTTCAGGGGGCTTAACAATGCTTCAAATTCTTAAAATGATTGAATACAAACCTACATGGCATAGATACATAGAGGCATCAAAATTAGCTTTTGCTGATAGAAATCTATACCATGCTGATCCAGATTTTGTCGATACACCAGGAACTAAACTCTTGGACAGCGAATACATTAGAGAAAGACAAAAAATTATCTCGTCTAATAAAGTAATCAGAGATGCTCAACCAGGGGTTCCTCTCGGTTGGCAAAATAAGCTATCCCTTGGTCACGAATCTCTAGAAGAAGGTACAACGCATATCTCGATTATAGATAAATATGGAAATATTATCTCGATGACATCAACAATAGAAACTTCCTTTGGATCAAAAATAATGTCTAATGGATATCTCTTAAATAATGAGCTAACAGATTTTTCATTTATCCCATCATCAAATAATTTGAAAGTAGCAAACAGAGTACAACCTAACAAAAGACCTAGATCCTCTATGACACCGACGATAGTTTTTGAATCGAACACAAAGAAGCCTGTATTGGTTATTGGTTCTGCAGGTGGAAGCAGAATAATAGGACATGTCACACAGAGAATTTTTGATATTTTGTTTAATAAAAAAAATCTAGCTGATGCAATCATGCACCCACACATCTTATCAAGGGGTTACGATGTAGAGACAGAGGCTGAGTCATCGATAGCTGATGAACTTATAAAGAGAGGACATAAAATCAATATCATGTCATTGCCAAGTGGTATAAATGCCATTTATATTGGGAAAGGATCTTATTTGGGTGTATCTGATCCAAGAAGAATTGGTACAGCCGCTGGAAATTGATGTCATAATATAATTTGGATTAATGGAGACCCTAATTGTCTAAGAAAAAAAATTGGCTAAGATTCGGCTTTGAACGAGACAAACCATTTAGTTGGGTCATCCCTATTCTTATGGCGGGTTTTATAGTACCACTGATTATCACTATGGTTCTTTATGCAATTTACGTATAAAGGCTAGAGAATAACCTCGAAACCTTCAAATACTGGATGGCCAATGTAAAGTGGTTTATTCTGACCTGCACCTTTATGAGCTTTTTTAAAAGCCTCAGATTTTGTCCAAGCCACGAAGTCTTCTCTTGAATTCCAAGTTGAATGAGATGAATACAAAGTATATTCATCTGTTGATTCCCCACGAAGAAGATTAAAATCTATAAAGCCATCGACCTCATCTAGATATGTCTCTCTAGTTCTCCAAACTTGTTCGAACTCGTCTTCTTTGCCTAAAATAATCTTGAATCTATTCATTGCAATAAATTTCATTTGTATAAGATATCATGTAATTCAGTATGATAAAATATTTTCATGGCTGAGAAAGATAAGAGTAAAATAACAATCCTACTTGAGACACTCAAATTGATCCTCATTGGTCTATCAATGATTGCGCTATCAATTTATCTTTTACTCAAGTTTTCTTAGAAGCAAAATCGTTGAAGATTAAGCGAAGAATTTTATAAATACTGCAAATAAAGCAAGAATAAAAATCGTGATAAATATATCCTTATAAAATTTCATTGTTTTCCTATTTTGATTTTTTTACCTAGTCTAGGTTTATAGCTAGATAACAAAGTGTACGGCTATGATAAATCTAACAATATAAATATAGCATAATTTGTAATGTTTTTTTACTTTATTATCTTAATAATATTTCATAACAAGTTTATAATTTATGTATGTAATTCTCACAAGGAGGTAAATATGAAACTTGGTCGTGAATTAATAAGTCTCGCTGAGAGCACGCTTTTAGGTTTAATCGCATTTATGACGATTATTGCAATTACGCAGGAGATTTTTAGTATATATAGTGTTGGCAAGGTTGAGCTAGCAGACTTACTACTTTTGTTTATTTTTGCAGAGGTTTTAGGAATGATTGGAGTATTTTATCAAAGTAAAAAAATTCCAATTACATTACCACTTTTTATCGCAATGACAGCATTATCAAGGCTAATTATCCTTCAAGGAAAAGACAGTGATCCAACAGCTATAGTCTATGAGGCGGGAGCTATTTTAATCATAGCAATCGCTTGCTTTGTACTTACCTACAAAAAAGAGGTTGTTGCATAGTGACTATAATCTACCTACTTCTAATTCTATCTCCAGCAATATTTGGAACGATTGTCCAAGGATGGCAAAGAGGTGTAAAAATTAAACATAAAGAATCAGATTTGCAGAGTAATTGTTTTGTGGGGTATTCATGGACATATTTATTGTTTGGATTCTTTGTTCCAATATTTAGAGGAGAAATAATTATAGGAATAGTACACGCACTATTCTCTTTCGTGACTTTTGGATTATTTTGGTTGATAATGACTTTCCTTTATAACAAACAGCATGCTGTAAGGCTACTTACTAATTCATGGGTCTTAGATGATAGTGCAGAAATGAATGAGCTTGCTTGCCAAAAAATAGGTATTAAACGTTAGCTAATATGTTTAAAATATCGTTCCGTAGTAATGTAATCTAAAACCTATATATAGTATTGGCACAACAATAAATAATGCGATTAAGTATGCCCTCAGCATTATTCTAAATTTATCTCTGATTCTCGTTTCCTTGTTCATGAAATACTCCTACTAACTATATTATAGGAAAAATGCTGTACAAAAAATCAACAATTAACATATATTTGAAATATTAAAATAATTAATATCATATATTGACCAAAAATATCGTTTTTTTATAATTATATTTAGGAGGTAAGATATGGGAACAGAAATAGTTTTCTACATCATTGGTGGGATTGTTGTGTTGACAGTAGTTCTAGTGCTATTGATGGTAGTTTTTGGATTAAGATACTAAATTCAGAACTAAACCTGTAAATTCATTCTCTGATAAAGATTGATTTCTATTTCAATCATAGGTGCTTTATCGAGAGGTATGAGTTATTGGCCAAATCTTAAATAATCTTAGCCTGATTAACAAACTGGTGAAGAAATTAAATCTACAAGTATTTTTTCAGGAAATATTTTGATGTTAGTGGAATCAAACCAACAAGTGTCAACAAGACAATGATTTCTGCATCTATACTAAAGACATTATCTGTCCGAAATATCTCTAGATTTTTACCAAGCATAATTACTACAATTGTCGCTGGCAACATTCCAACTTGTGTAACAAAGTAATAGATTAAAGGTCGAATACTTGTAAGACCACTAACGACATTGATTAGGAAATATGGAAACAACATACACATTCTTAGAGCAAAAAGATAGCTAGCACCATTTCGCACAAATCCCTCATTTATTAGAATATAATCCTTACTATATCTTTGTTGAAAAAAATCTTTAAGAAAATATCTTGAGATATAGAAAGAGCCTAAAGCACCGAAAGATGATGCAAATGAAACAATCAAGATTGCATCACCTAAGGGAAAAAGCATTCCAGATATGAGTCCTAAGATCAATGCTACTGGAAGCGCGAACGTTGCCATAATCAAATAAAAAATGAAAAAGTATAATCTAGAGTATTTTGGATTTGAGAGAGTATATGCTTTTATTTCGCTGAAATTTTCATCGAGATAATTTAAGACATTTGCCTCAGCAAAGCTATAAATAAGAAATAATATTAGGCAAATTAATAAAAAAAACGAAAGTTTGAAATTAAACATTCTCTAGTATCGTAGTTCTCATTTTACTTATCAGCTTCATACAATATTTTAATGCCAATATTTTCTTGTGATATTTTTTTAATGCCATCAAGACATTTTAAACCTACAATAAAATAACAGTAGATTTTTTTCTTATTTGTTTTTTTTAGAAGTTTGATTGTTGCAAGAGCTGTTCCTCCTGTAGCTACTAAATCATCTACCACCAGAACTTTATCATTTTTAGTAATCGATTGTGATTGCATCTCAATTTGATCGTAGCCATACTCTAACTTGTATTTTTGTTTATAAACCTTTCCTGGAAGTTTTCCTGCTTTTCTAGCGGGAACAAAAGGTAATTTTGCTTTCAAGGCCGCACATGATCCAAAAATGAATCCACGCGAATCAATACCTACTACTTTCGTAATTTTGTTTTGTTTTATATATGAAACTATTGAGTTGGTTATTAATGTCATGAGTTTTGGATTTTTTGTTATAGAGAAAACATCTTGGAATAAAATTCCTTTTTTAGGGAAATCCTTAAAGGTTGTAATATTTTTTTTCACTACATTTTTTAAAAGCATAACTATACTACTATTTTAAATTCAAAAATTTCATTTTTTCTATAAACAATTTAAAACCATCCGCACAATTAGTTTCCCAGTCTGTAGCAGCAGCATCGTCTGCAGAATCACTTATAAATTTGAAACATTTAAATTCTATATTATTTAATAAACAAACCTTTGCTATGGAGTACGCTTCCATATCAACAACATCTGCGTTAATAGCGCTACCATCAGAGACAAAATAATCTCCTGATGCACAAGTGTATCCCGAGTTTGATAGTTCAATATCTTGGATTTTATCATATGGCGTAATACCTTTATCAAAACCAAGAGGAGTACAATCAATATCATGTTGTTTAAATTTCGTAATCTCTACAAGCCCACTGATTTGCTTATTGAGACCTCCACATGAGCCATAATTTATAACTAACTTTGGATTGAATTTTGACAGTATAGTACTGGTATTGATAGCTGCATTGATTTTTCCCAAACCAATATAGTTTATGCCTTCTACACCATTAGTTTCCTGAGGTAAAGCACACAACACTTGGATGCCACGTTTTTTTAGGCCCTCTAAGAAGTCTACAACTTTTGTATTACTAACGCTCATTCTACAATAATAGCATGAATGATTGGACGCTTCGTTGAGGTTATTCTGTTGAATAATCTATCTAGTTATAAATTCTACTTTTACTCTTTTAGCAATTCTGTGTTGCGATTTGCCCATAAAGTAGAAGGCTACTCCAGCTAGTAAAAGTGAATAAAAGACATATCCGTAAATGCACATATTTAAATCCTCTAAATATCTTATAATAGTAATACGTTATAAATAAATATCCAATACTAATCTAGCTTATCATAATCAGTATCTACAATGACTCTTATTATTGCATATAGTATCGTTGATATTCCCAATATAACTATAGTAAGAACTATACTCATATTTTTAGATTACACAATTATGTACATCTAATCTAGATTTAAATCAAAGCTGAGAAATTATTGTAGATATTAGGACTATTATTCCGGACAATCCATATGAAATTAGAAGAATCGTAAAAAAAGTTGCATAGTGATTTTTCCTCGGATCGAAAATTGCAGCTAAAACAGAAATCAATAGTGGAAGTACTACTGCTAAATTGAGTAATATCGAGTCTCCAAATATCATTATTTATTTCTTCTCCTAAAAATAAATGTAGCAAAATCATTGCCTACAATACTCTCTTTCTGTGTCAATTTCGTGTGTGTATCAGATATTTCCCATCCATCAGATTGCAAGGCATTAAACACGTCATCTTTAGATGGCGAATCTCCGGAGTTAACCAAAAAAACTTCTTTTGGCTGAACGGAATAAACTACATCTTTAGTATCTACTATTACAGTACAAAATTCCCAATCTCTCATTGTGTGATTGTATCACTTATGTGAGCTAACACATCAACTCTTTCTGATTGAAAGAGTATAAATAGTTATTTTTTTCCTAATTTAATATTTCTTGGTATTGCTATATCAATTTTCTTTGGTTTTGGTAGATTAAGTTTATTCATTAAATTCGCATATTCTTCCTTAGATTTTACTTGAAGCCTAGGGTTTGTTTTTTTCTCATAACCAACAGTGCTACTTTTCTTTCCATTATAATCATGGCCAGGATAGATTTTTGTATTATCGGGAAACTTGAGGATGATGTTAAATAGTGAATTATAAGCAGATTCCGAATTTCCATTTTGAAAATCAGTTCTTCCTGTCTCTCCAATCAGAAGTGTATCACCCGTAAACAACATATCATCGATTAAAAAACAATAACTGTCTGATGTATGACCCGGAGTGAAAATAACCTTTACTATCATATCACCTACTCTAAGCTCTTCGTTGTTTTGAAGCTTTCTTGTTAGACCTTCAGCTGTAGTGTGCTCTCCCATAAATAATTTGCAACCCGTTTTCTCATACAATAAACTCATTCCAGATATATGATCTGCATGTATATGTGTGTCTAGGGCGAAAAGAAGTTTTAACTTATTATGATTTAAAAAATCAAGATACTCATCTACATTGTCTGCAACAGAATCTATTATCAGTGATTCTTTATTTTTTTCCGATCCAATGATATACGTATACGTACTAGATTGCTCATCAAAAAATTGCTTAAAAATCATTTCTCTATTCCTTAATGACTATAAATATTTCACTAAACCACTAAAATATCAAGTTTTTAGATTAGAGGATACTTACCTTGAGAACTATATTTTATCTACTATCAGAGTTAGGCCGAAAAATGGTAATTATCAAGTTGACTGCTTTTTTTGGAGATTCTATAATGCAATTGAAATCAGGATGATATCTAAAATGAAATTACTAGACAAAATAAAACCCGCGAATTTATCCGACAGTTTTGCATTTGGAATGACAAAATTTTTCAGATTTATAGCTGATACATTTTTTGCAAAAAGATACGGACACAGAGCTGTAGTCCTTGAGACAGTTGCAGGTGTTCCAGGCATGGTGGCTGGAGTTTGGATGCATCTGAAAAGTTTACGCTCGATGAAAACAGGTTATGGTGAGCAAATTAGATCAATGCTTGCTGAGGCAGAAAATGAAAGAATGCATTTAATGTTTTTTATTGAAATCGCAAAACCAAATTTATTTGAGAGATTTATTGTATTGATTGCGCAGATAACATTTGGTTTTTTCTATTTATTTATGTACATTTTTTTCACTAGAACTGCACATAGAATGATAGGATACTTTGAAGACGAGGCGGTTAGAAGTTATTCTGAATATTTGAATCTCGTTGAGACGGGAAAAGTTGAAAACATCCCAGCACCACAACTAGCCAAACAATATTATAAACTCGGATCAAACGCGAAATTATCTGATTTAATCAAGTGTGTTAGAGCTGATGAACAACATCATAGCGAAACCAATCATAAATACGCTAATAATTTATAAGTGATTTCAATTTCACAAAACAACCCTCTTGGATCTAATCCATGTAAATTATTATTCATTATCATCTGTTTTATTATGTCAAATAATATCGATGCTAGACCTATTTCGTGGTCTGGTGGCTCCACCATAATGTATAAATCTAATTTTATGATGACATCTTATTATTATCATTACTCACCATCTTACAAATATTCTTTAGGATTAGAATATATAGATGATAAACACTTTGATGAAAAATATGTTAACTTCAGAACAACATATCTTCTAAATAGAATCAATACAGATAATTCACAAGGAAATTTATACCTTACTGGAAGTTTATCTAGTGAATCTAGTAGTCACTATAATTATGGGTTTCATGGTGATTGGGAAACTAGAAGAATATTCACATCATTCTCATTTATTGATAAAAATACTAACGTTAGAGATTATAACGAGAGTGAGCTTCAGTTGGGTATAGCGCCTTATAAAGGTGAATATAATGATTTACATACATGGATTATGTTAAAATCTAAAAGAGACACAATAAATGATCAATGGGATACGTACCCATTTATCAAGCTTTTTAAAGGTGATTTTTTAATAGAGATAGGAACAGATAATTCTCATTGGGACATTCATTACATGATGAGATTTTGATAATAGTGGAGGACACGAAATGAGATATTTGATAGTTTTAGTTATTTTTCCGATAAATTTGTTGTTGGCTAACTCTCATCATGATCACGGATCACATATGCATCATGAGGGTCATGAGCATGTTCATAAAAGTGTTGATGGAACCAATACACAGATTGATGAGAGCAAATACAATGACTTTATTGCTGGAATGTCTGATGCAAAAATAGTGAAAGTGGATGTAAAAGGGATGGTTTGTGATTTTTGTGCAAGAGGAATAGAGAAAACATTTTATCAAGATAAATTAGTTAAGAAAGTGGATGTAGACTTAAGCACTGGGAAAGTGCTCATCGCATACAAATCTGATAAAAAAATCAATACTGATGAAATAAAAAATATTTTTCTTGATAATGGTCAAACTGCTACAAATGTAGTGATTATTATGGAATTATAAATTTTGATCCCAGAAAAAGAATCTACGAGAGTAAGTATTATCACTCTCATTGCATCATTGTCTACATTAATCTGTTGTGCGTTCCCTGCTATTTTAGTTGGAGTAGGAGCCGGTGCAACTCTTGCGTCAATAGTTAATATATTCCCAGAACTTATAATTATTTCTCAGTACAAAGTCCAAATTTCGATTGTGACCTTGATAATTTTAATTATAGCCGGGTTCTTTATCAAAAGGTCTGATAGTCTTCCATGTCCGACTGACCCTCGACTTATGAACGTTTGTTTGAAAATTAGGAAGCGATCAAAAGTAATTTATTTAATTTCAGTTTTAGTATTCATATCAGCAAGCTTATTTACCTACATTGTGCCCATTTATATTTAAAGCAATCGATAGAGCAAGATTATTAATCTCGGAAATTGTCAAACTGCAAAGGAAGAGAATATTTCTGATCTTTTATAGCTTGTATCGCATCTTGTAAATCATCTCTTTTCTTGCCAGTCACTCTCACACTTTCGCCTTGAATTGCAGATTGTACTTTTAATTTAGATTTTTTTATTAAAGCAGTAATACTTTTTGCTAAATCTCTGTCAATCCCCTCTTGCAATGCTACTATCTGTCTTGCGGTATTATTAGAAATCTCAATATTTTCAGGTTTTAAAACTCTTACATCTATATTTCTTTTAGTAATCGCTTCTTTTAAAACTCCTAACATTTGTTTAATATGGAAATCCTCTTTAGCTGTCAGAGTGATTGAATCACTGTTTAATTTAAATTCAGCATTTGCATCTTTAAAATCAAACCTATTTTTTAAAACTCTATTCGCTTGGTCAATAGAGTTAGTCAACTCGTGTTTATCAATTTCTGACTTAATATCAAATGATGGCATTTCTCGCTCCTATCAACTTATGATTAAATAGATATTTTTCTTTTAAAAATATATTCGATGTGAGGCTTTCTTGAAAAATAACTTATATCTCTAACGGATACTAATTCCCAGCCTACATTGCCCCTAGAGTTAAGTTCATCAACACTCATTGCCTTACCCGAGTCTTTTATTATTTCGGTTATATATTCCCATTTATCCATAATTTATTATAACAATATTAGGATAGATCCTTTATGCTTTTCCCAATGTTGTGTCTATTTTTAACATAATTACAATGTTCGCACTCTGAAGATGCGGGTGGAACTTCCCTCCTCTTCAAACAGTCTATTGCATCTTTAATGGTTTGCTCTACCCAATCATCAGAACCAACGTGTTTGATCATATGCACATCAAACTCAACTTTATTATCAAAACGTTCAAGGTTTTTTTTACCATTGCAATAAACAAAATAAGCATCATTGGATACTTTTAATTCATTTTTCCTAAGCAACCATTGATAAAACTCAATTTGATTTTTGTATATTTTTCCATATTTACCCTCAATAGAAGGGATATCTTTCTTAGCAGTAGCTTTGTAATCTGCGACTATGTACTCATTATCTGAATTTATCCACAAATCATCAATCCCACCAAATATTAAAACATCATCCATCATATATTTAACTCCAGAGAAAACGTTTCTCCACGTATTTAACTCTGGATGTTGAGCAGGTACTGCATTTAGAGAACAAAGTTCAAAATATGGGTGTGGTTGTTGTTCTTCTCTGTAGAGGCCTCGCCCATAATTCTGTTCGCCAGTGGATCAGCTTCGGTGATGTCAAATCCATCAAATCCGCCAAATAGCGGTGAGGTGAATTTTTTGATTCCGGCGCCGGATCCGGTCAACAGGAATGAAGATCCAGAAACAGCGGTCCAAGATAGGCCGGCTGCACGTGAGCCTGATTGCCAAACAGAGTGAGTGGTATCCTCGGCAGAGGGTCGCACATCATCCAAAGTAAACACCCAAGAGTACTGCTGAAAAGTTGTGTCGAGCGATGTTGGGTCTAGACCAACAGGCTGACCTCTGAGAATGTCAATATTAGTTTGATCAAACCTTCTACTACCTTTCATGCTGCTCTGGTAGCCAAAGTACGCCTTGGACGCCATAACCAATTGACCCTCTGAAGAGGACGCGCGCAATCTTGTAGTGGCCCACTCGATTGATGAAGTTAGCTCGCCGCCGGAGCCACTGCTAAATAGCATCTGTCCACTGCTGTGGCCAGGTCGTAGCAAGAAGCCAGGCAAGGTATTAGTTCCTGAACCTGAACCTGCGGCAACGACAGTAGCTGGAGTGGTGTGATTAAG
>CAJWIW010000021.1 GCA_913041865.1 uncultured Gammaproteobacteria bacterium | reverse complement strand
TTGGACATAACAGAAATTCAGTTAATATAAAATTTGCTACAATTAATGAAATGAAATCCCTTAACAAAAAATACTTTAATAAGATTAAGCCATCTAACGTCCTTTCTTTCCCTGATATTTTTTCGAAATCAGATTATTCAGAATTTCTTGGTGATATTATAATTTGTGGCGATGTAGTGAACAAAGAGTCAAAAAAATTTAATATTGATTCTGATAAAAGATGGGCTCATATGGTCGTCCATTCTATGCTTCATCTGCAAGGATATGACCATATGTTAAAGAGAAACAAAGATATTATGGAAAAAAAAGAAATATATTTAATGAACCTAATGGGCTTTTCTAATCCTTACTATGAAAAATAAGAAAACATCTGTATTTGAAAATTTAACGAAAATTTTCTCAAATTCACCAAAAGCTAAAGATGATTTACTAGAGTTGTTGAAAGAATCAGTCTTAGGTGGTCTGTTGGATAATGAATCAATGACAATGATAGAGGGTGTATTTAAAGTATCAGAGACGCAAGTACGTGAAATTATGATACCTAGACCCCATATGAAAGTGATTGATATATCTGATAGTCTGAGCGAAATATTAAAGAAAGTTACTATGTCAGGTCATTCTAGATTCCCGGTAATTGATGATAATAAGGACGAGATTATAGGTGTTCTCCTCGCTAAAGATTTACTCAAAAAAGTTTCCGATTCTGATAATGATGGATTTGATCTGCATGAACTTCTCCGTTCAGCAGTATTTGTTCCTGAGAGTAAAAGAGTGAACATTTTACTTAATGAATTTAAGGCTAACCGTAATCACATTGCTATAGTGATTGATGAGCATGGAGGCGTTTCTGGATTAATTACAATTGAGGATGTCCTGGAGGAAATTGTGGGTGAGATAGATGACGAACATGATCAACGAAATGATTCTCTGATAATTTCTAAAGGTGATAACGAATACATAGTAGATGCATTGACATCGCTGGATGATTTCAACTCATATTTTTCTTCTGATTTCGAGGATGATGATATCGAGACCATTGGTGGATATTTAATAAACCAATTTGAAAAAGTCCCGGGAATTTCCGAAGTTCTTCATACAAAAAATTTATCATTTAAAGTTTTATCTGCAGACTCAAAGAAAATCAAGAGAATCCAAGTAATCATAGAAACTAACGGTCAGGATTAAGAAAGATCTTGTGAAAACTAAGGAGATTATTTCTGTAATTATAGCGGGCATTCTATATGTTTTAGCTTTTCCCCCTTTTGATTTCAAACCGTCAATATACATTTCACTTGTAATTTTTCTTGGCTTAATACTCACAGAATCAAAAAAAAATGCTCTGATCCTATCATTAATTTATGGGTTAATTATATTTTCTCTAGGTGCTTCCTGGATATTCAATAGCATATATACGTATGGAAATGGTGGTATAGTTATTTCTAGTATTCTCACTTTCATCTTTATTCTAATTCAATCTAGTTATTTTTTAATTGTTGGTTTTTTTGTGAACGAAAAGTATTTTGATGACAGGAATATTTTTTTTATTTTCGTTCCTGCATCATTCTGGGTATTAATGGAATTTACACGCTCTAATCTATTCACAGGCTTCCCTTGGTTAATTATAGGACACAGTCAGATACATACAATATTTGATAATGTTTTTCCTGTAGTTGGAAGTTTTTTTGTCAGCTATATAGTTGTATTAATTTCTACATATCTAGCACTGATATTTTTTATTAAACAATCTTTTATACATAATAAATTTGCTTTTATAAGTCTAGTTATCATTATCTCGTTATTTCAATTTAAAACTGACTGGACTGAAAAATCTAGCGAATCTATGAGTATCGCAGTAGTTCAACCTAATATAAAGCAGGATGATAAATTCAATTTATCGAATATTGAAATTATAAAGGAAAAATATGCATCACTTTCAAATAAATTAGAGAATGATTTAATTATATTACCAGAAACAGCGTTACCAGTTGTTCATTCTAGGGGTAATAAATTTTATAGAGATAAAATCATAAAAAGAGCTGACGGTATGATTTCTGGTATCTTTAGAAGAGAAGGAAATGATATTTTTAACAGTATGTTACTCCTTGACGAAAGTGAAGAATATTATGATAAAAGACATTTAGTACCATTTGGAGAATACACACCATTCAAATCATTATTGAAACCTTTGGCACAAACCCTTGATATTCCGATGTCGAATTTGTCTAAAGGAGATTTAGAGCAAAATAGTTTTACGTTTAAAAACTTTGAATTTATTCCTATAATTTGTTACGAATCAGCATATTCATCATTAATAGAAACTAATGATGAGGATTATAGTATTATTGTTAATTTAAGTAATGACTCGTGGTTTGGCAATTCTTTTGCTCCTTATCAACACCTTCAAATTACACAGGTTAGAGCTATAGAATTTCAACGAAACCTTATAAGAGCAGCAAATACAGGCGTCTCGGCATTTATAGATAAGAATGGAGAAATCATACAAAAATTGAAATTTAACACTCTTGGAGTGATCGTATCGAACATTTCTGCTGATAGAGGATCAACGCCATTCAGTCGTTTTGGTGATTATCCAATTTTGATGCTAATATCTATAATAATTATTTTTAATGTGGTGAAAATTAGTAAGCATGAGTGAAGATTACGACCCTATAAAAGTAGAAGAAGTAATTCAAAAATATTGGAATGATAATAATTCATTCTCAACTCCAAATGATATTGATACTGACAATAGATATTATTGTCTGTCAATGTTCCCTTATCCGAGTGGCAAATTACATATTGGACATGTGAGAAATTATACAATTGGAGATGTAATATCACGAGCTCATAGAATGGTAGGTAAAACAGTCTTTCAGCCAATGGGATGGGACTCTTTTGGACTCCCAGCAGAAAATGCAGCAATGAAAAACAAAATCCATCCCGAAAATTGGACTAAAAAAAATATTGATTACATGAAGGGCCAATTGAAAAGACTCGGTTTTAGTTATAACTGGGATAATGAACTATCAACATGTGATCCCAACTATTATAAGTGGGAGCAATGGTTTTTCCTCAGATTACTGGACAGAGATCTTGTCTATAGAAAAAAATCGGAGGTAAACTGGGATCCTGTCGATAAGACCGTCTTGGCAAATGAGCAAGTAATTGATGGAAAAGGTTGGAGGTCGGGAGCATTAGTTGAAAGGAGAGAGATTCCACAATGGTTTTTAAAAATATCATCATACGCAGAAGAATTACTTAAAAGTCTTGATGATCTAAAAGATTGGCCTAAATCTGTTATAACTATGCAGAAAAATTGGATAGGAAAATCAGAAGGTGCAGTAATAAAGTTTAAGATCAGAGGATCAAATGATTCCTTAGAGGTTTATACAACGAGACCTGATACCATATGTGGTGTTTCTTTTTTAGCGTTATCTCCAAATCATCCGTTTTTAAAATCAGGAATAATTCTTGATGACCGCATACAAAAATTTATTATGAGGTGCTCTAAAATAAAAGTTTCAGAGGAGACTATTCATCAACTAGATAAAGAAGGTATGAAAACAGAATTTGTTGTAGAGAATCCTGTTACTAAAAAGGATGTTCCAATTTGGATTGCAAATTATGTACTTTCTGATTATGGAACAGGTTGTGTGATGTCTGTGCCCGCACATGATCAAAGAGATTATGAGTTTGCAAAAAAATATAATATATCATTCACAAGAGTTATCGATTCTGATCACTCCCGTAATGACAGAGCTTACACAGGTGAGGGCAAATTAATAAATTCTTTAAATTTTTCAGGGTTGAATTCGAAAGAGGCAAAAATTAAGATCATCGATTTTCTTAAAGAGAATGATTTGGGTAGATCAGAAATAAATTATCGACTAAGAGATTGGGGTATATCACGACAGAGATACTGGGGGTGTCCAATACCAGTTTATTATCATGAAGATGGAACAATGTTACCAATACCAGAGTCGGAACTTCCTGTGGAATTACCAAAAGATATTGATTTTGATGTTGATGGGAATCCGCTAGAATCTCATCCAACATGGAAGGATTATGAGTGTCCACTCACTGGAAAAAAGTCGACTCGTGAAACAGATACTTTTGATACTTTCTTTGAGTCATCATGGTATTATTTACGATTTCTATCTGCTAATAATAATGAGAAAATTTTAGATGATAGGGTAAATTCTTGGCTTCCTGTAGATCAATATGTAGGTGGCGTAGAGCATGCTATTTTACATTTATTATATGCTCGTTTTTTCCATAAACTCATGAGAGACATAGGGCTAGTAAATTCATCGGAACCTTTTAAGTCATTATTGTCTCAAGGCATGGTTCTCAAAGATGGAGCTAAAATGTCAAAATCCAAGGGTAATACTATCGATCCTGATGATATTATAAAAAAATATGGTGCAGACACTCTAAGACTGTTTATTATGTTTGCAGCTCCGCCTGATAATAATTTAGAGTGGTCAGACACTGCAATTGAGGGCTCCTATAAATTTCTGAAAAGATTTTGGAAGTTCTCTTATCGAGTGAAGGATTTAAAGATGAATGATAACAATCATGACATGAAATCATTCAATAGTATCAAAATCAAACTTAATAAGAGTATAGATAGGGTAACTAATGATATATTTGTAAGAAAGAATTTTAACACAGCAATATCCACTATAATGGAGCTACTTAATGATTTTTCTAAATATATAGAAGAGAAAAAACCTAATGCTGATTTTTGTAGATACGGATTAGAGGTTATGTTGAAATTGCTCTCTCCTTTTGCGCCTCATATAAGCCAGAAAATTTGGTGGGACTGCATAAATTCTGAGAGTCTCATAAATCAATCTTGGCCGGAGCCTGATAAAAATTCACTAATTGATAATGAGACAGAGATTGTTGTACAAATTAATGGTAAAGTCAGAGGGAGAATCCTTGCAAAGACCGGGTCTTCAAAAGATCAAGTAAATACTCTTGTTAAGGAAAATGAGAAAATCTGTCAATATTTTGACAAAAAAGAGAAAAAGATTATCTACATTGAAGATAAGATAATTAATTATGTTTTATGAATAAATATTCAATAATTTTGTTACTAGCAATAAGTTTCATCTTAAACTCCTGTGGTTTTCAGTTGCGTGGAAGTATTGATATGCCTTCAAACCTTACAAAAATATCAGTAGTATCAGATAATTATAGTGAATTAGTCAAGAATTTAAGCCAAACACTCTCCAATAGCAATATCCAGGTTGTGAATGAATCTGACAGGGATCTCTATAGAGTAAAAATTATATCTGAAACATTCAATAGGAGACAACTTTCGATAAGCATTTCAGGTCGAGTAAATGAATACGAGATTATTTACAACGTTGTATATCAGATAAGTATCCCTAATGAGAAATCTAAAGAGGAGACTTTATCTCTCTATCGAGATTATTCTTTTGATGAAGACAATATCATGGGTAATACGGACAGAGAAGCGCAAATTAAAAAAGAAATGATCTCTAATGCTGCGTCATTAGTATTTACAAAACTTATTGCGAAAATCAAGAATAGAGATTTATAATTCTATTCTGGAACAGGCCCATATGGAGATGTTCTTATTTTATCATGAGTTATCATTCTATATTGCACGAATTTATTAAGGTCATCAAAATGAAAAAATGGATTATTTTTAATTTCATTACTGATTGTGGATGTTTTTTCTGTCGAGTAATTATGCCCAGGTAGAATTATCGTATTACGGTTCAAAGTCTCACGTATTTGTTTAAGCGACTTATACATCAATTCTGGGTTACCACCATGAAGATCGCAACGACCACATCCAAAAACAAATAGAGTATCCCCTGCAATTAAATCATTACCTATATGATAGCATGTTGAACCAGGTGTATGACCAGGAGTGTGAATAGACTTAATAGTTGTATTTCCTAAATAAATCAAATCACCCCCATAGTTCAAATCAAAATTATCGTATGTTCTCATCCAAAAAACTTGCTCATCACGGTTGATATTTATCGGAACATCGAAGTCATTCAAAACATTATCAATCGCATTTACATGATCATGATGGCTGTGTGTAAGAAGTATTCTTTCTAAAGACAAACCTCCCTGTTTTATGTGATTATAAATCTCCGTTAAATCCCATGCAGGATCTACTAAGGCACATTTTTTTGTAATAATGTCCTCGATAACATATATAAAATTATTCATAGGCCCACTTTCAAAAGTAGTAATTTTATAAGGTTTTTTTATTTCATCCATATGATGAGTATAGTCCTATTTTATGCTATAGTAAAAACATGACAGAAATAGTTTTGAAACCGGAATTAATTAAAAATATTCAAAAAGTCTTGATTGATTATGAGCCGGCTAATCAAGACCCAATCCTAGCGGCACAATATTTATCAGCAATTGTTGGCTCCATCGTAGCCACATCAAATCTACCACCTGAACAACAAGAGGAAATATTAAAACAAATACTTGATTTTACAAAATACGTTTATGAGCAACAGACGCAGGGAGCGTCATCAGAGCCATCTAGCAATGAGTCAAAAGAAGCTTTCGGGATTTGGAGACCAAGTTAATTATTGATATTCTTGATTAATTTTAATCCTTTGTAAACTAGTCCAGTATAAACTTGTAGAAGGTTCGCGCCAGCACTTAATTTTTCATCTGCAGTTGATTTAGATAAAATGCCACCACATCCGATAATTACAGTATCTTTATGGAGTATATTTCGAAAAATTTTAATCATCCTAGTTGATTTATTAGATAGTGGAAGTCCACTAACACCCCCATCAGTATAGTCATATTTCCTAGTCGATAACAAAGATTTATCTACAGAGGTGTTAGTTAGGATTATCCCCTGTATTTCATGACTTTCTATTGTTTTACATAATTCTTCAATTTTATTCTCATCATGATCTGGTGAAATTTTTAACAAAATAGGGATGCTTTTTTTATAAGTTTTTGCCAAGAGATCATGACTGCGTTTGATATTAGAGAGAAAGTCATCAAGATATTTTCTTGTGTGGAGTTCTCTCAGTTCTAAAGTATTTGGTGAGGAGATATTTAATGTAATATAATCGCTCAAGTCATAAATCTCTCTCATACAGTTGCAATAATCCTCGTGCGCTGAATGAATGTCTGTGGAGGCATTTTTACCAATATTCACACCTATAGGAATCTTTCTCTCAAAAGACGCGAGTTTATTTTTTAGATACAAAACCCCTTTATTATTGAATCCAAGATGATTAACAATGGCTAAATCATCAGATATTCTGTAAACTCTCGGCTTTTTATTACCATACTGAGCTCTAGGTGTTACTGTTCCAAGCTCAATGAAGCCCAAACCTATATTATTGCTAAAGTTAAGATAGTCCCCATTTTTATCAAATCCAGCAGCTAATCCTAACTTTCCTGGAAACTTTATTCCCATCAAATTAATCACTTTCTGGTTTAGTAAATTCTCTTTTACAAAATATTTATATACAAAATCAGCAGTTTTTAAACTTACGCTGTGAGATATCTCAGGTGGAAGTAAAAAGATAAGTTTTTTAAAAAGATCAAATAAGATACTAATTCTCCTGTTTGATATTGATTCTCATTACAGGATAACAGTTTAACATATTTTGGTTGACAACTATTACAAATAAAATTAGAATCATTCTAAATAAACATATAAATATTAATGTAGTTTTTGGGAGAGAATTATGAGTTTAAAAGGTTCTAAAACTGAACAAAATCTAAAAGATGCTTTTGCTGGCGAGTCTCAAGCAAATAGAAGGTATTTGTATTTTGCAGCAAAAGCTGATGTTGAAGGTCAAAACGATGTAGCAACAGTATTTCGTTCCACAGCAGAGGGTGAAACTGGTCATGCACACGGTCATTTAGAGTATCTTGAGAAAGAATGCGGTGATCCAGCGACTGGAGAGCCTATTGGTGACAGCGAGTCTAACCTCAAAGCTGCAATTGCAGGGGAAACACATGAGTATACTGACATGTATCCTGGTATGGCCAAAACAGCACGAGACGAAGGTTTTGATGAGATAGCTGATTGGTTTGAAACACTTGCAAAAGCAGAGCGTTCTCACGCAAACAGATTTACAAAAGCACTAGAAGCACTTGCATAATTTTATTAGTTGACGCTCCCCAAGCTGGGGAGTGTTTCTTTTGGGAGAGAGAATGGAAGGTGGCCTAGAAAGACCAGTCAGACACAGTATAAACTGGAAAAACCCTGATTATCTAGATGAGGATTTGTTCGAGAAAGAGTTAAGGAGAGTTGCGGATGCCTGTCATGGATGCAGAAGATGTGTTAGCTTATGCAACTCTTTCCCATCACTATTTGATCTAATAGATGAGTCAGAGACTTTTGAGGTGGATGGCGTAGAATACTCTCAATTTGAGGAAGTTGTAGATCATTGTTATTTATGTGACCTCTGCTTTTTAACAAAATGTCCTTACGTTCCACCCCATGAGTGGGAGATTGATTTTCCACATCTAATGCTGCGCGCTAAAGCAATTAAGTTTAACAAAAAAAATCCATCACTTCGTGATAGAATTTTAACATCTACTGACACGCTTGGTAGAATATTCGCCAATAGGATACTTGCGCCCGTTGTCAATTATTTCAATAACCTTGAATTTTTTAGAAGAATACTATCAAGGTTTTTACGTATACACATTAAAGCCAAATTACCAAGATTCACATCAGTTACGGCAAAGTCTATGGCTACACAACTTAATTATTTCTCTAATACAAACAATAGAGTTGCAATATATACCACCTGTTACCATAACTATAATCAACCAGAGGTAATAGAAGATTTATCCTTGGTACTTAAACATAACAAAATATCCGTCGAAATTATCAAAAATGATAATTGTTGCGGTATGCCCAAGTTAGAGTTAGGAGATCTTAAGAGAGTAGAGTCACTCATGAAATCTAATTCTAAAATTTTGAGCAAATATGTTGAAGATGGATATAAGATAATAGCCCCTGTGCCATCATGTGTCCTGATGTTTAAGCAGGAGTTACCATTAATGTTTCCAGAAGATGAAGAGCTGAAAAGAATTGCTCAGTCAATTTATGATCCATTCGAGTACTTATTTCATTTGTACAAATCAGGTGAGCTCAATACAGATTTTAAAAATGAACTGGGATCTGTCTTTTATCAAGTTGCATGTCATCAACGTGTTCAAAACTTCGGGTTATTGACAAAAAAGGTGCTCGAACTTGTACCTAACACCAACGTAGAAGCCCTAGAAAAATGTTCTGGCCATGATGGTACTTATGGCGTGAAGGAAGAGACACATCACATTTCAGTTAAGATTGCTAGACCAATTACCAAAGCATTGGATTCAGGTAACTATCCAAAATTTATTAGTGATTGTTCACTAGCTGGAAATCATATTGCAAATATCTCAAGCAAAGACTATAACTCTAATCATCCAATTTCACTTATTAAAGATGCATATGGAATAAATTAAAAAGGAGATGAGAAAAATGAAAAACTTAACACATGATAACTTGCTTTCACTAGAAGATTATGAAAAACAACGAGAACAGATTAAAACAGATGTCATTGCACACAAAAAGCATCGATCTGTGATGGTAGGAGATCATATCCTTCTTCTTTTTGAGGACGTAAAAACAATTCATTATCAAGTACAAGAAATGCTTAGGATAGAAAAAATTACGAATCAAAATGACATTCAGGATGAAATAAGCGCATATATTCCATTAATACCAGATGGCAATAATCTCAAAGCAACCATGCTAATTATGTACCCTGATGTTATGCAAAGAAAGCAAATGCTAACAAAGCTTAACGGCGTAGAGAAAGAAGTATGGATTTGCGCTGATAATCACAAACGAGTTTTTGCTATTCCAGACGAAGATCTCGATAGAGCTAATGATAAGAAGACATCCGCGGTGCACTTTTTGAGATTTCAGTTTGATGATGCCTACATTGAATTAATTAAGGCTGCTAATGAAATTTCCTTTGGTACGAGTCACCCAGATTATGAATTTATTACTATACTTTCAGATGATGTTAAACGTTCTTTGATTAACGATTTAGACTAGTCTTTATTTTTTACTTTGATTAGAACCTCAGTTTTTTCAATAACTAGAGATTTAGGAAGATTTGGAAGTTTGGAAAAATTAATCTCCTCTTCCTTGATATCAGTAAGTAGGTTTGTTGATGTATTGTATAGGTGATGATGCGGAGATAGGTTAGTATCATAGAATTTGCAATCATTTTGTAGATCTATAGTTTTAAGTATATTCTTCTTCTCAAAAAGACAAAGAGTGTTATAAATCGTTGCTTGTGATATTGCAAGCCCTGCATGGCCAGCTACTTCAATCAAATCTGCCGCAGTAAAGTGTTTATTTTCACTGAAAATTATCTCTGCTAACTCTACTCTCTGTTTCGTTGGAGTAATATCATTCTTTTTTAGAAAGTCAATGTATTTCATAATAGTCATATTATAATCAAAGTGTATATATTTTAAACATTATTTTATATTATTTTTAATGATTTTACTCATGATAGATGAGTCCATTTCACCATAATCTGCTTTAGTTGTCTCTTTGAGTATTCTTTTTGCATATTTTGCACCATCAAGTGAGAGCCCATACTGTTTACAGAGATCTATTGCAATGTTCAAATCTTTCAGATGAAGTTTCGATTTAAACCCAGGTTCAAAATCTCCTTTAATAATTCGTGTACCATGTATTTCAAGAATTTTACTATACGCAAAGCCTCCAAGTAGCGCCCTCTGCACTAGAATAGGATCGGTGTCAGTCTCTTTTGCTAACGCAAGAATCTCACTTACAGCTATAATTGTCTGCGCTACTAGAATTTGATTACATGCTTTGGCAATTTGACCGCTTCCACTTTTACCAACATATGTAATGTTATTCCCAAGACATGATAATAGAGGCTTCATTTTTTTATAAATCTTCTCATTCCCACCTACCATTATTGACAGATTCGCATTGATTGCTCCAATCTGACCTCCGGAAACCGGACAATCTAGAATGTATGAATTACTCTTTTTTAAGTTATTAGATAGTTCTATTGATGTGTTTGGCGATATTGTACTCATGTCAATTAATATCGAATTTCTTTGAATATTATCAAGTATATTATTTTCACCCAGAATTACCTCATTGATTGACTTATCATCACTCAGGTTGAGAAAAATTACCTTACAGTTCGAAGCTAGGTCACCTATGGAATTGCATTGGATGCCTCCTTTTTTCCTTACAGCACTTGATACCGATTTCTTTCTTGCGAAGAATCTGACTTTATATCCTGACTTTAGTAGATTAAGAATCATAGGTTTGCCCATAATACCTAAACCTATAAATCCTATTTCACCATGAGATATTCTTTTTTCCATGATATATTGTATTAAATATATTCATCTTTTGATATGAAAATAACATATAACCAAATACTAAATAGAAAGATCATACCTGAATCAAAACTATATTTAATTTATGGTGAACCGTACCATTTAATTAATGAGACAGAGTCAGTTATTAAAAAGAGCTTGAACGTTGAAACAAACTTCAGTACCCATTATATTGATAATGATTTCTCACTGGATGAAATAAGGAATGACCTGGAATCAACATCCTTATTTTCTACTAATGATGCTGTAATATTAAATATCGTTTCCTCCTCAATACCAAAAAAACTATCAGATTACCTTCAAAACGTAAAGTTTACTGATAGTATAACTGTGCTCATAAAGTTCAAAAAATCAATAAATCTAGTCAAAAAAAATAAATTTTTAGACTTTGTTGAGAAAGAACATGTTCTTCTTGAGATACGATCTCTAAGTAATAATAATTTAGATCTATGGCTTAAATCTAAGTTTAATTCTGTAGGTATTAAGTGTAATAATAAATTATTAGAATTAATAAAAGAGACACATGATGGCAATACTTCTGCTATGTCACAGGAGATTTATAAGATATCTATATTGAAACCAGAAAGGATTGAGGATTATTTATCTAGTACGAATATCACTTCAAAATACTCAGAATTTGATTTAATAGATTCTATTTTAAACCAAGATCAAGGAAAAAGTTTGAGGATATTGCAATATTTGAGAGATTCAAACATTTCTGAAGTATTCTTGCTATATCTTTTACAAAATGAGGTGAGAAAATTTTTGTATCTGAAACAGAATATATCACCACAACCATACATTCCAGGCTTCAAACAAAAACAATATAAATCTGTAACATCTCTATTTGAGCATACTATTTTAGAGAGTTTAATAAGCCATTGTTTCATGTTAGATAAATATATAAAATCGAACTCTAAGATGAACTATGTGTGGGATAATTTTGAGGAAATAGTAGTAATACTAACATCACCCTCCCATAATGATGTTATAGAACGAAGGCTAGGTTATGAACATTAAGAAATCTATAGATGAGATGTGTAATAGGGCCCTTAGTTCTCGCTTACATATCGGAGATTATAATATACGAAAAAAGAACGCCATGTTGAGGAATCTTTGTCAATTAATAACAAAATATCAAGCGGATATAATAACTAGAAACCAGAAAGATCTGATTATTGCAAAGAAAAAAAAACTATCGGAAAGTTTTATTGATCGAATGACGCTCACTCCTGAAAGAGTAGAATCTATGGTTAATTGTATAAAACACATTGTTAAGCTACCTGATCCTCTTTACAAGAAAACTAAAGCTATTAAGTTAGAGAATGGCATTCACCTATCTCAAATGAGAGTGCCATTGGGAACAATCGCCATAGTGTACGAATCTAGACCAAATGTAACTATTGATGCTGCATGCTTATGTTTGAAATCTGGAAATTCAGTTATTCTAAAGGGCGGGTCAGACACATTAAATACAAATCAATACTTAGTAGATCTAATAAAACATGCTTTGAAAAAAGAGGGTATGAGCGGAGATCTAGTGCAACTTGTTAAAACAACTAACAGAGATGCTCTAAGGTACTTATTAAAGAAAAGAGATCATATCGATGTAGTAATTCCTAGAGGAGGAAAATCACTTATTGAGATGATTATGCAAGAATCAAAAATACCCATGATTAAACATTTAGATGGTAATTGTCACGTTTTCATAGACCGAAAAGCAGATCACAAAATTGCTTTTGATGTTTCACTAAATTCAAAGATTCAGCGACTTGGGGTTTGTAATGCTATAGAGACGTTACTCATTCATGAGAAGTACTCTGTTAAGAAGTTAAAAGAAATATTATCTGCATTATCAGATGCAGGTATTGAGCTAAGAGGTTGTAAAAAAATAAATAAAATTTTCTCTAAATCTAAACAAGCAAAAGAGAGTGATTGGTACAGGGAATACTTGGGACCAATCCTAGCGGTGAAAATTGTCGAATCTCTGGATGATGCAATATCACATATCACTAAATATGGTTCCATGCATACGGATGCAATAATTTCAAAAGATAAGGATAGTATTAATAGATTCATGCAGAGTGTGGACTCAAGTTCGGTAATGATTAATACTTCTACCAGATTCGCAGATGGTTTTGAGTATGGCTTTGGTGCTGAGATTGGCATAAGCACTGACAAATTACATGCACGTGGTCCAGTGGGTTTAATTGGATTAACTAATCAAAAGTATATTGTCACAAGCAAAGGAAAAACAAGACAATAGTATGAGTTCCAAAAAAAAGATCGCAATTTTTGGTGGATCATTTGACCCAGTGCACTCGGGTCATATTAAGATGCTCTTACAAATACAAAAATTACATGACTTTGATGAGATAGTATTTATCCCAACGTATTCAGTTAATTCAAGTAAAAAAATAGTGGCTAC
>CAJWIW010000020.1 GCA_913041865.1 uncultured Gammaproteobacteria bacterium | reverse complement strand
TCACGCCCATGTCGAGCGGTCACATGTCTTGTTAATGACAATTACTCAATAATTATGAGACAAAATCGCGCATTAAGAGTTGGATATAGATATCCGGCAAGGTTTCAAGACCAACCAGCCTGCCTTGACTATGGCAGACTCAGATAACCGTATGACATACGATGGGTACCTTAGGATTCAAGATTTATTATCGCTCCAAGATGGTCCCCAGGGATACATGCCTAAACCATGCAATAATGAAATGCATTTTATTGTAGTACATCAGGCATTTGAATTGTGGTTCAAGGTTATCTTGAGAGAATTTGATGAAATACATAAGAAAATGTCACAGGACGTTCTACCAGAACAAACAATTCCAGAGTTAGTCCATCACTTCTCCCGATGCACTTCAATAATGAAACTGATGGCTGGGCAATGGGATGTTATGCAGACCTTAAGTCCTCAAGAGTTTCTTTCCTTTCGTCATAGGCTCGGCACTTCTTCTGGATTCGAGTCTTGGCAAATGAGGGCTATGGAATTGAGACTTGGGTTGAAAAATCAAGATCGCGTTCAGGGAATGAACCCGATAGCTCATTTTGAAAAGTTGATGAAAGATGCAAAAATTCCCAAAACTAAATATAAACTTAGATTTATATTTTGTTACTTATACAGCTCCAATACCTTTATTTTTGTTCATTAGCTTTCTTCTCGGATCATTCTTAGCTCTATTATTTTTCTTCTCTGCATATATTAAACATAAACATGAAAATATTAGTCTTAAGAAATCCATGAAAGTCAAAGAAGATGAGATAGATAGCATGAGAAAAAATCCACTTAGGGATGATCATTAATGATCTATTTTGTTGTTGCTGCGGTAGCATTAATCTTAATTGCAATTTACTATTATTTTAAACCGGAACAGAAAGTAACTAAGAATGTTTTCAATGCCGAATATTATAGAGGATTAAATTATTTATTGAATAATAAAGAAGATCGTGCATTCAAGATCTTTACTGCTTTAATGGATGTAGATAGCTCAACTATCGAGACACATCTTGCGTTAGGAGGATTATATCGCAAGAGAGGAGAGTTTGATAAAGCTATACTAATTCATCAAAATCTCTTATCTAGACCAACTTTAGAGAAAGAGCTAAAAAACCAAGCACTTTATGAACTAGCAAAAGATTTTCACTCTGCCGGGCTATATGATAGGTCTGAAAAAATTTTCAGAAATCTAAGTGAATCTAATACCTATGCACTTTCTTGTTATGAGGAGCTACTTAAGTTATACGAGGTAACAAAAGACTGGGATAAGGCAATAAATATAATAAATAAGTCTGATAGCGTAGAAATTAACAACCACTCCAAAGATCTTCTCATGTCTCATTATCTTTGCGAAATATCTACCAATCATCATGAGAACGCAGAAATAGAGAGAGCTGTCGTAGTTTCAAAAAAATCTTTAAAAATATCTCCTACATGTTTGAGGCCATACCTACAGCTAGGAACATATTATTCTGAGACAGATCCGAAGCGCTCTTTGCAGTATTATTCTCAAGCCATACAGATAGATGGGGATTTTTCTAAATATATCGTGAAAAAGATAATTAACTTGACTAAGTCCAGTTCTCATAATGAATTAATCATGGATGCAATCATAGAAATATCAAATGATAAGAAATTATCATTCATACCAGAGTTATACATCTATTTACTCTATAAGGGAAATGAGGATTTGGCATCTTCATATGTTAAGCGTTATCATGCTGTTAATGATTATGATGATTTTATAATCAACAGCACACTAGCTACATCAGAAAATGATGATATAGCAAAAACATCACCTGTTGATAATATGATAAATAGTTACAGAAAAGTTTTTGATAAGGGTTTTATTTTTTTATGTTCTAATTGCGGATATAAATCTAATGTTTTAAATTGGTTATGTCCTAGTTGTAATAGCTGGAGCTCTTCTAAGCCCATAACGACATTTGATTTGATTGACGGAGGATACAAGAATGCAAGACAGTAAGGTTATTATAGCTCTTGATTTTTCAGATGAAAAAAAAGTCATGCAGCTATGTGAACGACTGGATTGTAGTAAATGTAAACTAAAAGTTGGCAAACAACTCTTTACAAAATATGGTCCTGCATTAGTAGATAAGCTTCAATCAAAAGGATTTAAGATATTTTTAGATTTGAAGTTTCATGATATACCAACAACAGTATACAAAGCTTCAGTTGAGGCATATAAATTAGGTGTGTGGATGTTAAATGTGCATGCTTTAGGTGGTTCAGAGATGATGAGTGCTGCCTTACAGGCAAGAAATGATGTTAATAAAGAATCAAAATTAATTGCTGTCAGTATCTTAACTAGTCATACTAATGCCAATCTTGCACATTTTGGTATCGAGCGCAGAGAAGACTTTGCGAAAATATTAGCTCGTAAAGCAGATGATGCAGGACTGGACGGTATCGTGTGTTCGCCATCCGATATTGAAAGTATTGGAATTACAAAAGAATCTTTTATGTATGTGACACCCGGAATAAGGCTAGGGTCAAATAAGGATGATCATAATAGAACATTCACTCCAAAGCAGGCTTATGATTTAGGCGCTGACTATATTGTGGTTGGTAGACCAATCTCTGAATCGAATGAGCCACTCCTCGTTTTAGATAAGATATTATCGTCCTTTAATTAGAGATTCATAGTCTGAATCTTTCTCAAATTTAGCACCGAATGTTTGTATAATTTTCGAAGCACATGTATTGGCGAATATGAGAGATTCATGAGCATTTTCTGGTGATTTAAATTTATGCATGAAAGCTCCAAGAAACATATCACCTGCACCAGTGAAATCTTTTGATTTAACACCGATACCATCAACAATATAATTATTGGAACTATCTGTATAGATCGCACCTTTATTACCCAAGGTTACAACAACCCTATCGGCAAATCTTTTTAAGAATGTTAATGCCTCTTTAGTAGTATTGGTCTGTGAAAAATATTTTGCCTCAAGTTCATTACAGAAGATAAAATCTATTTTTTTCTTCAGTAAACTCAGGATGTTATCTCTAAAAAATTTCACAATATTAGGGTCAGATAGCGTAAGTACTATTTTAGTTTGATTATGTCTCGAGAATTCTATAGCTTTTCTACAAACTTTAAGCGTTTGATCGCTGCTCACTAAATAACCTTCAATTAGTAGATACTCAGATTGCTTAATCAGATCTTCAGAGATATCATTTTCGTCTAATTTTGAAGAGGAACCAAGATAAGTATTCATTGTCCTCTCATTATCTGATGTTATGAGAACTAAGCACTCGCCACTGATATCTGATTCGATCTCACATACATCAGAGTGAATCCCTGACTGCTTTATGGATGATATGAATTTATTACCTGTTTCATCTTTACTTACCTTCCCTGCAAAACAAACTTGATCACCAAATTTGGCCATTGCATAAACCGAATTAGCAACTGATCCACCTGGCATAATTTTCTTTGAATCATATTTCTCCTTGAGTAGATTATGTATCTGAAGATGTTTTTCATGCTCGTTTAGAAGCATTGTTCCTTTGTCAATTTCAAGGTCTCTTAGTGTCTGATCATCAACAAGGTATTCATAATCCAATAATGCGTTTCCTACCCCATATAATTTAAATTTATCCATTTGAACAACTATATCATCAATTTTGGCCTTGTTGCAAAAAACCTAAATGTTATGATATTAGTCATATAAATATTAATTAATGATTAAAAGGAGTTATCATGAAAATATTATGTGTGCTGTACGATGATCCTAAGGACGGAATGCCAAAAGATTATCCATTAAGTAAACTACCTAAAATAAACAAATATCCAGATGGACAAACTTTACCTTCAGCAAAAAGCATCGACTTTACACCTGGTGAATTGCTGGGTTGTGTATCAGGTGAGCTTGGTCTAAGAAAGTTTCTTGAGGATGGAGGCCACGAATTTGTTGTAACAAACAGTAAAGATGGGCAAGATTGTGAAGCAGATAAGCACATAATTGATAGCGATATTGTTATATCTCAACCTTTTTTCCCTTATTATCTTACGAGAGATAAAATTGAAAAAGCGAAGAAACTTAAGCTTGCGATTACAGCTGGCATAGGATCTGATCATGTAGACCTTCAAGCTGCGATTGATAATAAAATTGACGTAGTTGAGGTGACTTATTGTAATTCTAGATCTGTTGCTGAACATATTGTAATGATGATAGTGTCAATGGTAAGAGACTATCACAGTCAATATAAAATTGTTTGTGATGGCGGCTGGAACATCGCTGATGCTGTACAAAGAAGTTACGATGTAGAGGGTATGCACATCGGGACAGTTGCCGCAGGTAGAATTGGACTTGATGCTTTAAGGAAAATGAAACCATTTGATGTTCATCTACATTACTTTGACAGACATAAATTACCAGACGCTGTAGAAAAAGAGCTCAATTTAACTTTTCATGAATCAGTTGAATCTATGGTCAAGGTTTGCGATGTAATTACAATTAATTGTCCATTGCACCCAGAGACAGAAAATCTATTCGATGCAGAGATGATTGGCAAGATGAAGAAAGGTGCCTATATTGTAAACACAGCTAGAGGGAAAATTTGTAATCGTGAAGCAATCGCTGATGCATTGAAAAGCGGACAACTCTCAGGTTATGCAGGTGATGTATGGTTTCCACAACCAGCGCCAAACGATCATGTTTGGAGAACAATGCCGCATCATGGTATGACACCTCACACGTCAGGAACATCTCTAACAGCACAAGCTAGATATGCAGAGGGTGTAAGAGAAATTCTAGAGTGTTTCTTTGATGGTACTCCTATAAGAGACGAGTATTTAATTGTTAAAGATGGAGATCTTGCTGGTGCCGGTGCTCATAGTTATAGTAAAGGAACTGCCACAGGCGGTTCTGATGAAGCCGCAAAATATAAAAAAGGATAATGTGTTAAACAAATTTAACTCAAATATTCTGGGGTTCTCATTTCAGAGAGACGGCTGTGACACCTGTCCCAGAGTATTTTAAGTTTCTGACCAGTGTAGAGATTTTGATGTGAACAATTATCAAAAAAGAATTTGATTTTTGTTTCATCTCTATAGCAGATATCAATAAAGGATATGAATCTTCTTATGATATCTGCTGAGTCGTCATCACAACTTTTAAAATCATTCAAAAATATCCATTCAGTCTTTTTTGATATTTCAATATAGTCTTCTGCACCATTTGGTTCGTTAAAAAATCTTTCGAAGGATAGCCATAAAAAATCATTTGAAAATGCTTTGCAGCTAAATTCTCTAGAATTAATAGAAAATTTGTTTTTACTATAGTCTTTATTATAAAAATTCCTATCAATAATTTCTTTAATTTCATCGTCTGTATATGATTTTTTCGAATTTACAGATTCTGTATTTACAATATTTCTAGCTCTATAATCTATCTCACCATTCAACTCGAATACATTAAATGATTGAGAAATAATATTCATGTCGTCTATAAATTGTTTTCTCTGTAAACCATCTTTATATAAATCACTCGGATGAGCATTAGATGTAAGATATAAAGTAAGATTAAATTCATTTAAATACTTAAGAAGTTTACCAACAATCATCGCATCAGCAACATCCTCAACTTGAAATTCGTCAATAAAGATTATTCTATACTTTTGACTCAATGATTTTGCTATTTGCTGCAAGGGATCATTTTTTCCAGATAGAGCATATAGCTCGTTATGTACATTTTGCATAAAATCAATGTAATGAAATATAACATTTTTTTCTGAGAGTAAATCTATGAACGATCTTGTAATTAGAGTTTTACCTCTTCCTACATTGCCCCATATATAAAAACTTCGTTTAAGTGATTTGGCTGTTTTAAGTTTATTTAAACCATTATTTTTCTGGTTAACTGTTTCAACCATTTCTTTGATTAATTTTGATTGGAGTGTATCTACTTCAATCCCTCTTTTTTCTAAATTGTTAAATATCTTTTTAAACATAATTCTCTCAAATACCACTGATCGGACTCGAACCGATACTCTCTTGCGAGAAAGGGATTTTGAGTCCCTCGTGTCTACCAATTTCACCACAGTGGCATAGAAAATATTGTAACAAATAAGTGTTTGTCATGAAATCTATGATATATTTATTAATGTATGAACGGATTTAATACTTACTGGATAATCGCTGGCATTATTCTAATTGTACTCATTTTATATATTATAAAGCAGGTAAAACTAGAGCGTGAAATTGCTCTAAAGGATACAACGCTTGAAAGTCTGGAAGAAAAGCTTAAAAAACACAAACTAGTCGGTGGCCGGCATAAAAGGACCAACAAAAAGAATCCGCCGATAGTTTAATTATTTTTGTTGTTTTGCGGCTTGAGCTTTTTTAGCCATCTCTGGCGAGTAAGCTCCTCCTGACCACAACATTTCATAAACTATCTCTTCATTTCCGTTTTCACAAATGTCTATGACTTTTTGGAATAGAGGCTGAAATGTTTCACTTTTATGTGATTCTTCGTGATCTTCATATGATTTCCAGAAGGTGATTATTAGTGATTCTCGACCTTTTAAATCTGAGTCAAGCGCCTTACCAACATTACTACCCTCATTAGAAATTTGACCACTGTTAAGAACCACCATACCACCTATAAATCCTGTTTCAGAATGGTAGGTTTTTACGTTCTCACACATCTCAGCGACTCGCATTTGCAGGTCATCTGTCGTGTAACCATCTTTCAATATTACTCTATTAACTGTTACTATCCCGTCATATGGGAAGTTATTGATTAAACTCATATCACTATTAGAGCAAAATATTTATCCGAAATCAATATAAGTGTTCTCTAATATTCGACTTAGTTGACTTGCTCTAGATTCAGAGTACTATCGGATATCATGAATTTTTGCTCCATAGATGACTATAATTTTGAATTACCCTCGAGTTTAATAGCAAATTTTCCGAGAGAGAACCGCTCTGATTCTAAACTTTTACATTTTGATAATAGACTAGGCAGATGTTCACATAAAATCTTTTCTGACATCTGCGATCTCGTAGATTCTGGCGATGTAATTATCCTCAATGACACAAGAGTTATCCCAGCAAGAATGACTTTAAGGAAAAATAGTGGAGGATCCATAGAAATATTGTTTGTAAAAAACGAGGGAAATAATACATTTAGGGCAATTTATAAGTCTTCACGATCACCCAAATTAGAATCAATTTTACAAAATAAAAATTTGAAATTTCAAGTTTTAGAGGTAAAAGATAATACTATACTTTTACTGAACCTCAATCATTCAGATATTCTAGATATTTTTAATAACTATGGCGAAATACCACTTCCCAAATACATTAAAAGAGAGAGCACAATAGAAGATTGTGAAAAGTATCAAACAGTTTATGCAAATAAAGATGGGTCTATTGCTGCACCAACAGCTGGTTTGCATTTTACGAAAGATATAATTCAAAAGCTCAAAAACAAGGGAGTCATAATTAAATATATAACACTACATATTAGTTATAATACTTTCAAACCTATAACTGTCAAAAATTATTTGGATCATAATATAGGTTCTGAACAATTTAGTGTCAATAAAACAACTTTTAATGCAATAGAAGCTGCGAAGCGCTCTAATAAAAGAGTAATTGCTGTGGGAACAACAGTTACTAGAGTTTTAGAATACTGTTACAAGAACAATATCAAAAAATCATATGAGGGAGATACTGATTTATTCATTTATCCTGGTTTTGAATTCAAAGTGATTAATTGCCTGATAACTAATTTTCATTTACCAAAGTCATCACTACTTCTTCTTGTATCTGCATTTCTAGGGAGAACTGAGATTCTCTCACTCTATAAGACAGCAATAGATAACGAATACAAATTTTATAGCTACGGTGATAGTATGTTTTTAGATAAGAAATGAAATTTAATATAAAAAAGAAATATAAAAAATCAAGATTAGGTCTGTTAACACTTAAGCATGGAAAAGTTAACACTCCAGCATTTATGACTGTCGGAACCTACGGTTCAGCGAGAGGATTATCAGAGAGTGATTTAGACAGCTGTAATGCAGAAATAATGCTTTGCAATGCATATCACCTCATGAATAAAATAAGTAAACTATGCTCTTCAAAATCTATTTCTCTGCATGACTACATTTCATGGTCCAAACCTATACTAACTGACTCTGGTGGCTATCAAGTCTTTAGTTTATCTGAGCATACAAAAGTTAGTCGTAGTGGGGTAACCTTCAAGTCCCCAATAAATGGTGACACTATCTATTTAACACCTGAAAAATCTATCGAAACTCAACAGATGCTTGGTAGCGATATAATGATGATCTTTGATGAATGTCCGAGCTATCCATTGTCTAAAGATGAAACTCAAGAATCAATGGAATTGTCATTATATTGGGCAGAACTATCAAAAAAAACACATTTCACAGATCAGGCCCTGTTTGGAATCGTGCAGGGTGGAATGTATGAGGATTTGAGAGAGCAATCTTTGAGAGAACTCATAAAGATTGGTTTTGACGGATATGCATTGGGTGGCTTATCAGTTGGTGAACCAAAACCCATAAGAGAACGGATTGTGGCTGGCCTTGCTTCAAAATTACCAGATGATAAGCCAAGATATCTCATGGGTGTAGGCAAACCAATAGATATCATTCATGCTGTTAGTGAAGGAGTTGATATGTTCGATTGTGTGATACCAACTAGAAATGGAAGAAATGGTCAATTATTCACCAGTAGTGGAATCATGAATATACGAAATAGCAAGTATGAGAACGACTTGAAGCCGATTGATGAGGCCTGTGAATGCTATACATGCAAAAATTATAGCCGTTCTTTTTTGAAACACTTAGACAAATGCAATGATAGTCTTGCAGGGAGACTTATGAGCATTCATAATGTATACTTCTACCAGGATTTTATGAAAACAATAAGAACTGCTATAGATAATGGTACACTTGACCAAATGATAGAAAAAGTTGATTTAGTTTATTCAGATAGCCAATGAACATTATTGACATTGCAATTGCTGCCCCTACACAACAAGAGCCATCAGCGCTAGGGTTTCTCCTGCCTATTTTTATTCTTGTGCTTATGTATTTTATACTAATAAGACCGCAATCAAAAAAAATGAAAGAACATAAAAAAATGTTGACTCAGCTTAAGGTTGGAGATGAAGTCGCTACGGCTGGAGGGATTCTCGGTAAAATCGTGAAAGTAGGTGACAGTTTTGTAGAGGTAAAGATATCATCAAATACAGAAATCAAATTACAAAAATCATCCGTAAGTAAAATACTCCCAAAAAATTCGATTGGGACAATAAAGTAATATGTCTGCATATCCAAAGTGGAAATATATTCTGGTTTTATTAGTTTTAAGCCTATCAATAGTATATTCAATGCCTAACTTCTACACATCATATCCATCAATCGAAATACAAAAGAGTCAAAATTCAACAAACATAAGTGAATTGAATAAAATTATAAGCACTAATGTTATACCAGTTAGTTCAGAAGAAAAAACAGATAAAATGATATATCGTTTTTCTAGCATTGATGATCAGCTTAAAGCATATAATAATCTTGAAACAGCAAATTTAGCTGATGAGTTTACATTGTTTACTGATAGGGAGTTACCTGAATTTTTTGAGACTATTAATGCGAACCCGATGTTTTTGGGCTTAGATCTTAAAGGAGGCGTTCACTTTCTTTTGCAAGTAGACGAGGATAACATAAAGAAAAACCTCTTAAGAGAGAATGAAGCAGATATTAAAAAATTGCTTATTAAAGATAGAATTAGATTTTCACTATCAGAGAGGAAAGATAAAAACTTTTCTCTAATTTTTAATGATAATGATGCTTATACGCGCGCATTTGAACTAATTGAAAATGCGAATCTTAGTGGAGATTATGAGATTTCCTCGGAGAAAAGTAACCTCCTAATAAAATTAGCACCTTCTCAAAAAGCCATCGATTATGATGTAAAAAGTTCAGTAACTAAAAATATGACAATTCTCAGAAATAGGGTTAATGAAATAGGTGTATCTCAACCGATAGTGCAAAGACAGGGTAAAAACCGGATTATTGTTCAACTGCCTGGCTTGCAAGATTCTACAAGAGCAAAAAATATTCTTGGCTCTACCGCTACTCTAGAATTTAGACTCACAAAAGGAACTCCTGAAGATTGGTATGCATCTAAATTATCTGGATCACCACTCATATCCTCCTCAAAATTATATAAGCAAAGTAATGGAGATCCAGTTTTATTATCTAGAAAAGTTATTGTGTCAGGAGGTGAGATCAGGAATGCAAACACTGGCTTTGATTCAACTACTAACTCTCCTGCAGTATTTGTTAGGTTAACAGATTATGGTGCATCTAACATGCTTAACACCACGCAAAGTAATATCGGCAAAAGAATGGCTGTTGTCTTTGTAGAGAAAGATAACGAAAAAGTAATAAATATTGCAGTTATTCGGGAAGCTTTTAGCCAAAGCTTTCAAATAACTGGCTTAGATATGAATGAGGCAAAAGATTTGGCGATACTACTAAGATCTGGTGCTCTCCAAGCACCGATGGAGATAGTAGAAGAAAGAACAGTCGGACCAAGTCTAGGAAAAGATAACATAGTATCAGGACAAAACTCAATGTATCTTGGTTTGTTTCTAGTTGCTATCTTTATGTTCTTTTATTACAGAACATTTGGTGTAGTAGCAGTAGTTGCTTTATTAGCAAATATACTCATAATCATATCTCTATTATCAATATTCCAAGCAACACTCACACTTTCTGGTATTGCAGGTATAGTCCTTACTGTTGGGATGGCGGTAGATGCGAATGTTCTTATATTCGAGAGAATCAGGGAAGAGATAGCAAATGGTAACACGCCTAATACAAGCATATATTCAGGATACAAAAAAGCATTCTCAACAATTTCAGATGCAAATATTACAACATTAATTGCTGCAATCTGTCTACTTACTATTGGAACGGGTGCCGTTAAGGGTTTTGCAGTTACATTAGTTATTGGTATTTTGTCTTCAATGTTTACATCAATAGTTGGTACAAGAGCATTAGTTAGCTTAATTTATGAAAACAAAAAATCAGAGCGACTTTCGATATGAGTTTAAGAATTATAAGTAATACCAATTTTAACTTCCTGGAGCAAAAAAGAAAGGCTCTATTAATTTCTGGGTTAATAATACTCTTGAGTTTTTTCAGCTTTCTAACACAAGGCCTAAATTATGGCATTGATTTTTCAAGTGGTTATATTGTTCAGCTAGAGTTTAACAAAGACGTCAAAATCGAACGTATTAAAGAAAGTTTCACAGAAAATTCAGTTGATAATCCAATAATACAATACTATGGAAATCAAAAAGAGGTGATAATAAAGTTACAAGAATCTAATACGTATGATCAGAATAATATTAATAACTTTTTATCAACTGTCTTCGAAAATTATGATTATAAAATACAGAAACTTGATTTTGTTGGATCACAAATAGGAAGCGAGCTTAGAACCAAAGGAGAGTGGGCGATGCTTGTTGCAATTATAAGTATACTTGTTTACATTGGATTTAGGTTCGAATTTCTCTATGGAATAGGTGCTATTCTTGCTTTAATACATGATGTTCTAATTACCGTAGGCATTTTTTCTTTATTACAATTACAATTTGACCTCAGTGTATTGTCAGCTTTACTTGCTGTTATAGGGTATTCGTTGAATGATACTATTGTTGTCTATGACCGCATAAGAGAAAATGCCAATCTTATGCATGCGGATAATCCGGAAAATATTCTAAATAAATCTATAAATCAGACACTATCAAGAACACTAATTACTTCATTGACAACATTATTTGTTTTATTTTCTCTTTTATTATTTGGTGGTATCGCTGTGGAGTATTTCTCAATAGCGATGATCATTGGTGTACTCGTTGGAACCTTCTCTTCTATTTATATCGCAGGAGCAAGTTTATTTTTCCTCAAAGTCCTAGAGAAGAAGGAAGAAAACCAACAGTTACCTGATTAATTCAACAATATAATTAAATACTCTAGCTTTAGATGCTAAAAAAAACCACTTGTCGCCTTCTGTCTTGCTTAAATCAATAATTAGCTTTGCCTCTTTACAAATCAAGATCAATGCCTGATATCTTATCAAATCAAAATTATTTATGATCAAAAAATCAATATCTCCGCTAATCAATTTAAAAACATCATCAACTACTGAACTTGAGATATGCTCTTCATAACTATGAATATTGGAGAGATTCTCTGTGATATGCTTATCATTACAGATAAATCTAAATATCTGCGATGATGAATCATCAGCTCTTAATTTTTCATTTTCAATAATAGCGCCTTCTCCTTTAGTAGCACAGATATAAACATCATCTTTTATATTATAAACTAAGGATGCATGGTGATCACTATTCTTAGTAATAGATACCAGAGTATAGTATGAGATATCTTTCATGAGATAATTATCTAATGATTCGATAGGATTAATATTCCAAAGGAATACATTATTGTCATTATATTCAATCTTATGAGCATTAATTTGTCTCCATTCTCCTATAGATTTAATTATATCACCTTCATTTTTAACAAAGGATTGAGCAATCACATTTGAGATCTCAAGATATATTTTGTTTATGACATCCAGTCTCTTATCCTCCGAAACTTGATTTTTATGATCAACGATACGTGATAAAGTAAGAGCAATAGGTTTGCATGAATTCCTAGCAATAGTTAGTCGTGTTTCCATATTAGTTTTAGTTATGATTTTTTGATTTATAATACATTATGTTTGATAATATTAACATTGTTTTGGTAAACACTTCTCATCCAGGTAATATTGGTTCATCTGCACGTGCCATGGGTGTGATGGGCTTTAATAAACTCAGCCTAGTACAGCCAAAGGATTTTCCATCAGAGGTTGCTACAGCTATGGCAGTTGGATGCGATGATATTTTAAATAACGCGAGAGTATATCAAAGTTTATCAGATGCATTGAGCGAGAGCTCTCTTAATATTGGTTTTTCTGCCCGCTCTAGAAAGGAATCTATCCCTAGTTTATCAGTTGACGGATGTATAGAAAAAATAACTGCCAATAGTGAGGTTACCTATAATATTATTTTTGGCAATGAGAAGAATGGCTTAACTAACGAAGAACTTCTATTGTGTGACTATATTGTTACTCTCCCAACTGCATCGTTTTATTCTTCACTTAATTTATCTGCCGCTGTTCAGATATTTACTTATGAACTCTTTAAAAAATCTTTAAATAGTTCTGTCTCTGATTCTAAATCACAAAAAAAAATTAACTTTGCAAAAACGAGAGATAAAGAGGCATTTTACAAAAAACTCATTGATCTTCTCAAAGATACTGATTTTATCACTGAAAAAAATTATAAATCCCTTACAAAAAAAATACATATTATGTTCAATAAAGCCATGTTGGAAGAGCATGAGATCAGTATCCTTAGAGGCATATTATCATCGATTGAGAGCAAAATTAATAGTTGATTAAAATACTAGGTTATAAGATAATTATCACATGAAACTTACAACAAAAGGAAGATATGCAATAATAGCTATGGCTGATTTAGTTCTACACAGTAGACCAGCACCTGTTTCCCTTAAAGAGATTACTAAACGTCAGAGCATTTCTCTATCTTATTTGGAACAATTATTTTCCAAACTTAAAGAGTCAGACTTGGTTCAGAGTATAAGAGGCCCCGGTGGTGGTTATCAACTTGGAAGGGATGCATCTGAAATTAGTTTATTGGATATAATAACTGCTGTTGATGAGAAGATTGATCAAACTCAATGTGGTGGCGCTATGAATTGTAATAAAGATCATCCATGTTTAACTCATTATATATGGACTGAACTGA
>CAJWIW010000019.1 GCA_913041865.1 uncultured Gammaproteobacteria bacterium | reverse complement strand
CCATGATGAATATGATTATCTACCATGGCTGCTAGCAGATTATTAGCCAATTGTATTGCATTAAAATCTCCTGTGAAATGGAGATTAATGTCTTCCATTGGAATAACTTGCGACATTCCTCCACCTGCAGCACCCCCTTTCATACCAAAAACTGGTCCTAGTGATGGCTCCCTGATTGTTACCAAAGCTTTTTTACCGATATGATTCAGTGCGTCACCTAAGCCTACTGATGTTGTTGTCTTACCTTCACCTGCTGGAGTAGGACTAATTGCAGTAACTAATATTAGCTTTCCATCCTGTTTAGACTCGAGCGATTTGAGGAATTCCATTGATATCTTGGCTTTATAATGACCATAAGGTTCAAGAGATTCATCCGGAATATCTAGCTTCCTAGCAACAGATGATATCTTTTCTAATTTCGCAGCCTGTGCTATTTCAATATCACTTTTCATAATTAAATAATAATAGACTTTATGTAAGAAAGATTCAAGTGAACTTCTAAAATTTAGTTTGATCTAACAACGAGCATTTTCCTTCAGAAATCTTACTATCTCTAGTAAAAGTTGTAGTTCCGGAAACTCTATTAATCAATATTTCGTCACGTTCTTCATTTGATGCGAATATGTGCGTCTTAGAAAATTTTACACTATAATTTAATTTATCCAGACCTATAGCCTCATAAAATGATTGTTTATTCTCATTGAATACAAAAGTTCTTTCGGTTTCATCTACTATGCATGATAAGAATATGTCTCTTATATTAGAATCTTGTTTAGGTATATCTCTAATTATGACATCATCCATTTTGTCAATTGTTGACTCAGTATCTATTTCATCAATTAATATAGATTTTGTATCATCAACTTCCACGCATAATTCGAAAGGAATCTTGAGTAAACCACTATCAAAAAGATGTAGCGATACAACACCATCTTTAATTATAAATAAATGTGTTTTATATCCAGTAAATATATTTTTCTGATTACGAGCATTAATAGACAAGCATACACGATAACCCGTATATGTATTACCTAATTGATTGATTGAAAGCTTTCCTGGCTTATTTACAAACTCTACTCGTGCATCATCAGGATAAGGTAATTTATTCATTAAGTAATTCTTAAGAATGGTTTTGTACTCTTGTGGATAAAGACCATAAGATTCTTCAGAGTAGATATTAGAGTTTCTCTCTGGGTAGACCATATCTGGTATTGGGATCACGCCTTTAGCACAACCTACGAGGACTAGTGGAGTAATGAGTAATAATATATATTTTTTCAAAGTAACTCTTGTAAGTTTATTTACACTAATATGATTATAATTTTAATAGTCAACATTTAGTATTTTATTCTAATTATTGATAAATTCCTCTATTTTTTTTATCATTTTATCTGAAGTTTTGTTAGTATCATAATAAACATTTCCGTAATTTAATGTTGGTGTATCTAATAGAATCCTTTTCACCGCTTTAGTGATCTCATGCTTAACTGCATTTACAGAAATAATAGATGAGGCAAGCGGCCTCCCATCTTGTCTATCACCTATATTGACTGAAGGAGTCTTTAAGTAAGGTGCCTCAATAATTCCTGATGATGAATTACCAATTAGTACTGATGCGTGTCTAAGTAGATTTACATAAAGTTCTCTACCTGCAGATTCTATATATCTGCATCTTTTGTTTTTTTCAACGAACCTTAGAATTGATTTTTTAATAATTGACGATTCGGTATCAGAGTTAACTCCAGTAAATATAATTCCATAATCCTTGAACTCCTTAAGAGAATTTAAAACACAATTAATAATTGATTTAGATTTTGCAAATGCAGTTTCAGGATGAACACAGACTAAAAAATAATTTGATGAATTATTAAATCCAACTTGAGTTAATATATCACTTTTCTTTATTTTTTTTGTCTCTTTAATGGTCTCTAGACCAAGCGTTCCATAATTATAAATATTATCTTTATTAATACCAAGTCTGGAGAGTTTTTCCGCAAAAGTCCTATGTGCTACAAAATGTAAGTTTGAGAACAGTGAAATAGAGTCTCTTATTTGATCATCTATTGCACCTCGAGTTGTCTCACCTCCATGTAGGTGAATTACTGGTATTCTATTAAAATAACAAATGAGTGAAAAAGGATATATGTCATATCTATCGCCGAGCAATATGACTGCATCGGGATTGAGTTTGATTAATTTAATATTTTGTTTAATTTGGCTAGATATACCATTAAGTATGTTTGAAGGTTCTGTGCTAGTTTGTTTAGAGGGGATTCGTAGATTAATTTTAAACTTATCCTTCTCTAGATATTTATATGTATATCCATACTCCTTTAATAGATGCATACCTGTAACAACAATCTTTAAGTTTATTTTTTTAGATTCTCTTAGTTTCGCCATGAGTGGATATAAATGAGAGTAGTCTGCACGACTAGAGGTAATGACGCATACATTCTTTTTTCTTTTCATAAATTAATACTGCTTGGAAGACTTATAGTTCTCTTCCAGATGTCTAATGAGTTTGTAAGATCCATTCTAGGATAATTTTTAAACATTTTAAGTCTATGTTGAGGCGTCCATAACTCCCTTACGTAAATTCTTTTTTTATGAAATTTTTTTACTAGTTGATCTTTATAGGATTTGTTCTTTGCTGAAATAACTATGTTATTAATCCAATAGTTGGGTTTTTCATTCGACGTACTTTCGAGGAGATCACAAAAATCATATGTTGAAATTAAATCAAAATACTTTTTACGAAGTTCTACTTTTTTACGAAGAATCTGTCTTATATTGAGTAATTGAGAATAACCAGAGGCAGCATTAATATTAGCCATCCGGTAGTTAAAACCTATTGTATCATGTAGATATTTGTGAGATGGTGGAATTTTACCAGTTGATATTAAATGCTTTGCTACCTTATAGTCTGAAGTTGTTTTACAAATCAAGGCGCCACCCATTCCTGTTGTAATAATTTTGTTCCCATTAAAGCTGATTATGCCCATCCTTCCTAAGGTGCCTAAGTGCCTATCTTTATAATACGATCCAAGGGCAGCAGCAGCATCTTCAAGGATTTGAAGATGATATTTTTTACATATGTTTTTAATTGCATCAAAATTAGCAGGATATCCATAGCTATGTACAACAATTATTCCCACGATCTCTTTATTTGTAATTTTATTGATACATTTATTATTTCTCATACGAGTAATCTTTTTTAAATAGTCCTCTAATAATCTATGATCTATGTTTAACTTATTTTGCTCACAGTCTATAAAATGAGGTATTCCATTATTATAGATAATCGCATTTGTTGTCGCCACAAATGTCATAGATGGAACTAGAACTTCTTTTTGTTCTACGTCAATAATTTTGAGTGCTACTTGAAGTGCAGATGTTCCAGTATTTGTCAAAAGAATTTTATTTGACCCAGTCATTTTCTGCAGTCCTGTCTCAAATTTTTGTAAATACTTACCTTCAGATGAGAGGTACGTTGATTTTATACAATCACTTAAATATTTAAATGTAGACTGTGGTATGGAGGGCTCATGCACTTGATGACTAATGTTAGTTTTTTTTAAGAGCGCATGAACATCATCGACAAAATTATTAAGTTTTATATGCATAATAAATATATATTTACCGTTATTGATGCCCAGGGCCGGAGTCGAACCGGCACGAGATTACTCTCGAGGGATTTTAAGTCCCTTGCGTCTACCAATTCCGCCACCCGGGCTTAGCTATAGATCTTAATGTAGACATACTCATGAAAATCACTTAAAAGTTATTCTTTCACTCAACAAGTCTTTAAAAGATAACACAAATGATTTTTCAAGTCATTGGAAATTAATTTGAGATGTCTAAAGGTATGGTTCATCTTGTTCTCTAGATCGTATTTTCTTAACTGGAGAGCCATAATATATTGAGAAGCTATCACAATCTCTTGTACAAAGAGATTTAGATCCTATAACAGAGTTGTCTCCAATGCTGATATTCTGATTGATGACTGACTGGATACCTATATGACTACATTCACCAACTGTAACATTACCTGCTGTCGTCACACCCGGTCCTGTACTTACATAATCAGAAAATACATTGTCATGATCAATTAATGATTTAGTGTTAATAATGCAATGATCTCCTATTTCAGTACCATTATTTATTATGCAGCCTGAGTGGATAATGCAACCTTGACCTAAATTAACGTTGCCATTTATAATACTATCCTTCGATACTATAGTTGCCCATTTTAAGGATGGGTATTTTTCCGATATCGAATATGACATTTGTTTTCTTAAGTAATTGAACCCAACACCAATTATTCCATAAGTATCTGTATCAATGATAGATGATAGGCTAGATATTTTACCAATGACTTTATAGTTAAAAGATCGAAATGATTCAATTAATGTACCAGGTTTCTTATCTTCATCAACAAAGCCAATTATCTGATAGTCACTGTATTTAATTATTTCAGATAAGATAACTCTGGCATGATCGCCACTACCAAAGATTAAAATTTTTTTCATTTAAACATTCTAGGCTAAGGTCGGAATCGAACCGGCGTTGACGGCTTTGCAGGCCGCTGCATTACCACTCTGCCACTTAGCCAATTTATTAGTTGCTCATATACTATCATACTTAATAAAATTGCTACAGAGGTAGTTACTAATGATTTAATATTTTATCATATTCCTCTAAAATTTTGGTTCTTGAGCAATTGTCTCGAACAAATTCATATGCCTTGTTTACTTTTTTTAATAAATCATCGTCAGGCGCCCTTATGTATCTATTCATTGCATCAACAAGTGACTGAGCAGACTTGGGTTTACACAAGAATCCGTAGCTTTCATCTTTAATTATATCTCTACAACCTGGAACATCTGCTGTTATAACTGGTATTTTTCTAGCTGTAGCTTCTAAAAGTATTGTTGAAAGTCCCTCTCGATATGATGGAAGAACGACACAAGTGGCTCTGTCGTAATATTGATCAATATCATCTGTAAAATCATAATATTCTAATACGTTATCTCTTACAGCATGTTCAACTAAATACTTTTTTACATAGTGATGATTATTTTCATGAGCACCTACTAAAATAAATTTATACTTGTTGAATTTGAAAAAATATTTAGCAGCCTGAATAAATTCTGATGTTCCTTTTTCATTTAATAATCTTGATATCATTAAAAACGTTGTCTCATTCTTTATATCTTTATCATTATTAGGTACATGAGTGAAATCAATGCCAGCACCCATTATGATTGATGCATCAATTGATTTTTTTATTATTCCGTTATCTATATAATACTGTTTATCTGATGAATTAGTAAACCAAACAGTTTTAGCTGAAAGGAATGAACTTCTTAACAAGATGTGTACTAACTTTCTTACTGGTTTTTTCAAATTATTAAAAAAATAGCCTAGCCCAGTGACCATCGGAATAAATACTACATTTGAACTTTTAGAGAGTAAACCACTATAAATATTGGGTTTAATTGTATAACTAAATAAGAATGTTGGCTTAATTAATTTGAGTAATCTTTTCAACCTGAAATATATTTTTAGTTCATTAATTAGATTGATAGATCTGCCAGAAAAATTTACATTATGGCATTTTATATTATCAATGTTATGAAAATTATCTTCATAACCATCTACTTCTGCAATTAAGTGAATCTCAAAGCCCTTATTCCGTAGATGCATAATTATCTCATATCTAAATTTAAATAGAGTCCAAAAATTATTTGAAATTAAGACAATCGATCTATTTTCCATAACACTGAGCGGGAAACGAGGCTCGAACTCGCGACCTCAACCTTGGCAAGGTTGCGCTCTACCAACTGAGCTATTCCCGCATTAATTCATTTTATGATAGCACTCCAAGACATACGCACGTAATAGATAAATGATATTATCGTTAAGATAGATGCTATCTGTAATAAATATACTCCAAAACTATAAGAATTTAAACCAAATATACTGTCTTTGTACAAAAGAAAGAAAAGTGATGTCAACTGAAAACCTGTTTTGATTTTAGAAATAAACATAACCTTTAGTTTGTGGTTACTATTTATTTCCGCAAGTCTTTGACGTATTGCGATGATTAAAAACTCTCTTGATACAATTATAATCACAGGAAGTACGAAGAGGATGTCATTGTTCTCTGACACTAGAAGAACAAGCATGGTAATCACTAACATTTTATCTGCTATAGGATCTAGAAACTCCCCAAAATTAGTTTGTTGCTTCATTAATCTAGCAAAATAGCCATCAAAGTAATCTGTTAGAGAGGCAAAAAGGAAAACAAGAGCAGCAAAAAGTCGACTGTAATCACTGGTCGAAAAGAACAAATATATAATCAAAGGGATAAATAATATTCTCAGTATAGTTAGAATGTTGGCAATATTATTCATTGGTTTTGTAAATGTTTGTATATCTTTTCAGCAAGATTTTCGTTTATCATTGGAACACGAGATAGTTCCTCTACCGAGGCTTTTAATACGCCTTGAATTCCACCAAAGTATTTTAATATCTCCGTCTTTCTTTGTAACCCTATGCCTGAAATCCCGTCTAATTTAGAATTATACTTTTTCTTCAATTGTTTGTTACGCTGGCTGGTGATAGCAAATCTGTGTGCTTCGTCTCTCATTTTTTGTATACTAATTATTGACTCTCGCGATAGACTAAATGTGATATCTTCTAACTCTGAAGAGATAATCCTGTCATTATCAGTCTTTCTATGTTGTCCTTTAACAATACCAATTACTGATGTCTTTAATAACTTTTGCTCGTTGAAAATTTTATTAACAACATTAACTTGACCTTTTCCACCATCTACTATTATTAAATCAGGTAATGATTTTGTCTCGGAGAGTTTTTTAAGTCGCCTAGATATCATCTCTCTCAATGCTCCGTAATCATCTGACTTGATAGATTGAGTTAGATTATACCTTCTGTACATATTTTTCTTTGGTCCTTGACGATCAAACCATATTGCAGAACCTTGAGTATTATTGCCACTAAGATGACTAATGTCAAAACAGATTGCATTCAATATTTTTTTACCTAGATCTTTCGATACGGCATCAAAGTAATTGATATTATCACTTTTAACTAATGTATACTTTAGTCTTTCATCCGTATTTTGTTGACATATCTTTATCCATTTTTTATACGGGTTACGAGTAGCAGATATTAATCTAACAGTATTTTTATACTTTTGCTTCAATATCTTCTCGATAAGCATAAAATCTACAACTGTGTCACGAGTAATAATTTTATTTGGTGGCTTGTTCGATAGATAATATTGTTTAATGAAAGATGTTATTGTACTCTTACTGTCAATTATATCTTTCTTCTTAAAATTATATTGTTTGCATCCCAAGTTAATACCATCTCTAGTAGAGAAAACGTCTATGCATATTTGATGATCCTTGACAGCAATGGTTACAATATCTATATCGCCTTGATTCTCAATTATATCACTAGGTTTTGCAATAGTTCTTATGATTGATATTTTGTCACGAATAACTGAAGCCTCCTCATATCTCATATCTTTGGAAAGATTATCCATTTTCTTAGTATAATGATCAATTATACTGTTATTCTTACCTTGCAAGAGCAAAATGGAGTTATTTATTGATTCTCTATAATTCGAAGTTGAAATAAGATCTACACATGGTGCATCACAACGATTTATTTGATATTGCAGACATGGTTTTTTTCTATTAGAGAAATAAGAGTTCTCACATGATCTTATTTTAAATAGCTTCTGTAATAAGTTTAACATATACCTAACCTTGCTGACTTGAGTATAAGGGCCAAAAAAGAAACCCTTTTTAGGTGATTTATGACCTCTATAGAACTTTATCAGCGGGAATTTATGACTCGTGTCCACTAATATATATGGATACGACTTATCATCTCTAAGCAGTATATTATACTTTGGCCGATATTTTTTTATTAAAGTATTCTCTAATATAAGTGCTTCTTCTTCATTTTTAGTAATTATTACCTCAATATTAGAAATATTTTCAACCAAGACGTTAGTCTTAATACTCTCATTTTTTCTAGTGAAATATGAACTTACTCTTTTTTTTAGATTGGCAGCTTTTCCAATATATATAACCTTGCTGTTAACATCTAACATCTTGTAAATGCCAGGTTGACTAGTTAGTTTGGAGATAAATTCATCCATTAATAGTTTTTTCCTTAACAGACTTTAGTACGTACAATAGAGACTCTTTGGTAAGTCTTTTGGTCTGTATATTAATTCTACTACAATGATAAGAATCATATAGTATAAAATTTCTAAGTTTATGGGTATTTCCATGCTGAAATTTATGCTTACTCATAGGATAATCATAGCATTTTAGAATAGAATTGTGAGCTTGCAAACCAAGGGCTATAACTGCTTTTAGGTTTTTCATTGAAAAAAGTTCTTTTTTTAGATGTGACGAACATCTATTTAATTCACTTATTTTTGGAGAATTTGATGGAGGAAGACATTTGAGTGCATTAGTGATAAAAAAAATTGGTTTTCCAGTATTATCATAATATCCAGCATTAACCAAACATTCTTCTAATACATTGCTACAAAAATCATTTGTAAAGACCGATCCAGTTTTATTCGCACCATGTAGCCCAGGTGCCAAGCCTATAATACAAATTTCCGAGGACATGGTGCCACGACCAGGGACGGGTAAATTATAATAACCAGGGTATTTAAGACGAATTACCGATAGATGACTATCGATTCGCTTACATGCTGTACAGGAAATAATGTCATCAAACATATCAATATTTTAATAACGTTGATCCCCAAGTAAAGCCAGCTCCAAATGCTTCAAACATGATAATGTCATTCTCTTTTATAAGATTATTACTATTTGCATAATCAAGTGCCAATGGAATAGACGCTGCTGAGGTATTACCATGTTTATTGACAGTCATAATTATTTTTTCTTGAGGCAAGTTGATCTTTCGTGCTACAGCGTTAATTATTCTACTATTAGCCTGGTGAGGGATTAGCCAATTTAGCGAGTCTATTGTCATACTATTCTTTTCAAGTGTCTCTGCTGCTAACTTGCCCATAGTATTTACTGCAATTTTAAAAACATCATTTCCACTCATCTCAATTACTTCGCTATCTGTATTCACTGTTAATAAGTCTTTGTAAGATCCATCTGAGCCAATAGTATTTGAGATAATTCCTGGAGTATTTGATGATCCTAAGATAGCTACACCTGCACCATCACCAAATAGGACACAGGTATTTCTATCTGACCAATCTAGTAAAGATGTAATCTTCTCAGTACCTACGACAAGAACATAGTTTGCAATTCCATTTTTGATATAAGTATCTGCAACATCCAGAGCATATATAAAACCTGTGCATGCAGCATTCAAGTCGAAAGCAAATGCTTTATTATTTTTGAGTTTATTTTGTAACAACACAGCTGTACTTGGAAACTTTCTCTCTGGAGTTGTAGTGGCAACTATAATCATGTCGATAACGTTCGAGTCTATGTTTGCATTCTTAATAGCATTTACTGAAGCACTATAAGCCATATCAACGCTTGACTCGTTCTCATTAGCAATGTGTCTACTTTCAATTCCAGTTCTTTCAATAATCCATTCATGGGATGTATCAACCATCTTCTCTAAGTCTTTATTTGTGAGTATCTTTTCAGGCAAGTAACTACCTGTTGAAATTATTTTAGAGTACTTTTGCATCAACTTGACTCTCTTTTTGTATCGAGGCTTTAATTTTTTCAAGTATATTATTTTTCACTTCATAATATGCAGTATTAATTGCTCTACTGAAAGCGTAAGAGTCAGCGCTTCCATGGCTTTTTACTACTACGCCTTGAAGTCCTAGGAGGCTAGCTCCGTTATAGCGTCTAGGATCCATTCTTTTTTTGACAGATTTCATAACAGGGTAACTTATGATCGCCTGAATTTTACTTAACATACTCTTCTTAAATTCATCTTTAATAAAATGAGAAATAATCTTTGAGACACCCTCTATACTCTTTAGGGCAATATTTCCAACAAATCCATCTGTCACTACAAGATCATAGTTACCGCTAAATATTTCATCTCCCTCTACATAGCCCTTATAATTTAATTTTGATTTTTGTAGTAATTTTGATGTTGTTTTAATCATATCATTACCTTTGAATTCTTCTGATCCGACATTTAATAATCCAACTATAGGATTATCAGTTATTTCAAGAGACTGAACAAGTGCATCTCCCATAAATGCAAATTGTAAAAGATGATTAGAGTTACACTCAATATTAGCTCCTAAATCAAGCATATGCATAATTCCTTTTTTGGTTGGTAATGCTGTACAAATGGCTGGACGGTCAATACCATCTAACATCTTAAGAATAATTTTTGATAATGCCATCAGTGCTCCAGTATTACCAGAACTTACACATGCATCTGCAGACTTATCCTTAACGTACTCAATACTGATTTTCATAGACGAATTTTTTTTTGATCTTAAGGCAACTAAAACCTCGTCATCCATTTTTACAAATTCTTTAGTATGATGAATAGTATATCTATTACCTTCAAATTTTTTCATTTCATCAGTCATAAAAGATCGAATACGATCATTATCACCTACCAGTATTAAAGATAAGTCATTATGTTTTTTAAGAATTTCAAACGCTGCTGGAACTGTTGATTCAACATCATGATCTCCGCTCATCATGTCTAAAGCTATCGTGATATTATGTTGCATAAGCTCTTCTGTAAAGAATAATCAAGATTCTTGATTATCTTTCATTTCTTTCTTAACTTTTGGCTGAAGTATTTCTTCCCCACGATAGTACCCATCCTTGGCAATATGATGTCTTAAATGTTTTACGCCAGTGGTCTTATCAGTCGAGCATGAAGGATTAGTAAGGCTATCATGCGATCGTCTCATATCTCTCTTTGATCTGGATTTTCTACTTTTTTGTACTGCCATTTTAATCCTTAGTTATAGATAAATGAAAATTATAATACCGATATTCTATGCAAAATCGGACAATCACGCAATTTATATATGACAATTTTTACAAAAAATCGTTAATTTATACCTGGATTAGCTGGGTATTTAAATATTGCAGTCATTCTGATAATATCATCTAAGTCTTTAAATGAGAATAATATGAGAAAGATAGTATTAGCTTCAAGCTCCATACATAGAAAAAAATTGATGAATCAGCTTAAAATAAGCTTTAGCTGTATTTCACCGGATATAGATGAGAGTAGAAGAAAGAATGAGCCTGTAACATCTTTTGTTAAAAGACTATCTATTGAAAAGGCTAAAAAAGTAGCACTATCAAATCAACAGGCGATAGTGATCGGATCTGATGAGGTAGCTGTCGTTAAAAATCAAATTCTTGGCAAGCCACTTACAAAAAAAAATGCTAAAAAACAACTACAACTTATATCTGGAAACGAAGTAAACTTCAAAACAGGCTTATGCGTAATAGATACAATGGAAAAGAAAAAATTCAGTTGTGTAGTGAATTATAAAGTGATATTGAGGAAATTATCAGACAGTGATATTGACTCCTATATTCATAAAGAAGATATATTGAATTGTGCTGGCAGTATAAAGCTAGAGGGTTTAGCTATATCCTTGGTTTTGAAAACTCAAGGCAATGACCCTACATCTATAATTGGCTTACCGCTAATAAAACTAACAAGTTATCTAAGAAAACTTAAAGTTCAAATACCTTAAGCCTGAAAATGATCAAAACCTTTTATATCTGGTGTAACTACTTGTCCATCCTTATAAAAAATCAGATCTGTTTTAGTTATGATTCCTATGCGCGTTATTGCTATATTATTTTTTTTTGCTATCGATGATATTCTTTTCCTAAATTTTTTATGTGCAGTAAAACATAACTCATAATCCTCACCACCACCTAGCAATGCTTCATAAATCTCAGTTTGGCTAAGAGTTTTCAATAAATGCTTTGATGTAGGTATGTCATTAATCTCGATAATTGCACCCTTTTTGCTAAATGAAAGTATATTATTTAAATCTTTTGATAAACCATCAGAAATATCAATACAACTTGATGCTATATTTGAAATATCAACACCAACTTCTACTCTTGGGTTAGGACAATGAAGGTTTTTTTTATAACGGAGAAAATGATTTTTTTGTTTCTTTCTTTTGAAGATCAAAGCAGCACGTGCTAGACCTAATTGACCAGTTACATAAATATCATCATTGATCTTAGCGGAATCTCTGCACAGTACTTTTGATTTATTTTCACCAATTATTTGGAAAGTAATACTTATTGGGCCTTTATTTGTATCTCCCCCAATTAATACAAGATTATATTTCTTCATTAAAATATTTAAACCTTTATAAAAATCTTTTATCCATGTATCGTTCAATGATGGCAAAGTCATCGCCATTAGTACATATTTTGGAACACAGCCCATAGAGGCAATGTCGCTAAGATTTGATGCAAGTGACTTGTAGGCAATATCTCTTGGTTTATATTCTCTAGTAAAATGTGGTCCCAAAAGAGAGGTATCTGTAGTTATCACAAAATATCTCTGCCTTGATAATTTAACTACAGCACAATCGTCTCCGATTGATTTTTCTATCTTATTTGATTCAGTTTTAATATTTTTTTTAATATATTTTAATAGATCATCTTCATCTTTAATCATCTTCTTACTTTTTCTCCAATTTTATCAAGAATTTTATTGATAAATTTAAACGAATCATCTGATGAAAATTTTTTGGCTAGCAGTATGGATTCATTTATAATAACTTTTTTTGGCGCATCTTTTATATATAAGAATTCTAAAATAGCCAAGTAAAGAATAGAACAATCAATTTTAGTGATTTGTTGCACTTTTATATCGGTGTTGTTTGATAAAGTAGATTTTATTACTTGTGAGTTTTTGTCAAATGTTCTAATAATAATATTCAAGTATTCTTTACTGTATGGTCTCTTATCCTCAAAATCATTAAATATGGATTGATTTGAGTCTCCTCTAATTAGGTGTTGATAAATAATTTTAATACCACATTCTCTTGCAAGTGATATCTCTTTATTCTTAAGCTTCACTTATCAGATCCAACCCTATCGATAAGCTTTATTAATGAATTTAATGTATCTACTAGATCAGATCCTTTGCTATATTTTTTACCTGCTCTATCAATAGCTTGTTTTTGATTAAGTGTGGTAATAATTCCATTAATTATTGGTACTTTATATTCTAAGCTAAGATTTCTGAGAGCGTTAATTACTGTTGATGAAATATATTCGTCGTGTTTTGTTTCACCTTTAATTACACATCCTACAGCAATAAATATCAGGGGAGGTTTCTTTTTCTTTTTTGCGTATTTATCCATTACTAGCTTAATACAAAAAGGAAGCTCAAATGTACCTGGTACGTTTACGATTACTAGGCTTTTTCTTTGTCTCGTATCAATATTATTTATAATATCGTAAGTGATGCTATCAGTTATCTCCCGATGATATTCGCTTTTACAAATTATAATATTTTTTCCTTTAATTGGCCTTTTCGAATATGCCTCTAAAGACGACTTATCCTCAGTAGATGTATAGAGATGAGATTTGTTTATAATAGATTTTTTCATTTACTTAAGTACTCAATAACATTTAATCCAAAAGCATTTATACCACGGTATTTAATAGGTCTACTTAACAGAATCATATCTTTTACCCCAATATCATTGAGTATCTGTGCGCCAATGCCGACGGTTCTATAATCATAGAATATAGTAGAGTTTGGCTTATTTGTATTACTAGGTGTTGTACTCTCTAATTGTATTTCATCAAAAGGATATGAGATAAAAACAAGAGCGCCCTGCTCTGATTTGACTATTTTTTTCATAGCATTATCTAGAGACCAACTGTTATTCGGTTTTACTTTGATAGTATCTGTCAATACGTTTTGAACATGTACTCTCACGGTTGTAGGTTTATTTCTATCAATCTTAGTATTAATTAAAACAAAGTGTACTTGCTTAGTGATTATATCTTTATAATATATTACATGAAAATTACCGTATTCTGTTTTGAGGTTTCCTTCCTCGATACGTTTGATAGTTTTTTCTTTGGCAGTTTTATATTTGATCAGATCTTCAATTGTTCCTATTTTCAAATTATGTTTTTTAGCGAAGTCTACAAGATATTTTTTCCTTGCCATACTGCCATCTTCTTTTAAAATTTCAACTATAACTGATGAGGGCTGCAAGCCTGCCAGTTTAGCTAAGTCACACCCAGCTTCAGTATGACCAGCTCGGACTAACACGCCTCCATCCTTAGCCATTAAAGGAAAAACATGTCCAGGTTGCACAAGATCACTCTGACGGCAGTTTTTTTCAATAGCTTTCCTAATAGTTTTTGCTCTATCAGAGGCAGAAATACCGGTGGTAATTCCAGACGATGCGTCAATAGAAACAGTAAAATTTGTCTCTCTGGCACTCTCGCCAGAATTTTTCATCAAAGGCA
>CAJWIW010000018.1 GCA_913041865.1 uncultured Gammaproteobacteria bacterium | reverse complement strand
CTGCCTGAAAGATTAAATTCATTATATTTTTATTTTAACAGTGTTGATTATTAATTTTTCAATATCAAAAGTGTCTAATATTTCTTGATTGGTAAGTTTTTCTTTTGGATGGATAAAGTTGGGGGCTATGTCAACTAGTGGTCGAAGCACAAAGTCATAACGAGTGATTTCATCTCTGGGCACCGTTATATTATCAGTCTCCATCACCATACAATCATAATATAGAATATCTATATCCAGTGTACGTGAGCTAAATTTAGTCTCACCGTGTGTTCGTCCATGAGCCATCTCAATCTTGCTCAAATTTAACTTTAGATCTTGTAATGTCTCATTGGTCTCAAACTTGCATACAAGATTATAAAAATTTGGCCCAGAGAAACCCATTGATGATGTTTCATAGATTGGAGACATTGAAAAACTTGCATAGCTCTTCTTGAGCTCATTTATGCATGAAATAATATTTTTTTCTCTGTCTAAATTACTCCCTACGCCAATAAAGATCTGTTTCATTTATTTCTCTCAATCATGACGCCGACCTCTTTTGAACCAGTTACTGCACCAGGCTTGCTGAATCTAGCTTTGACATGCTTAACTGGGAATTCCTCTAAAATGATTTTGACAGATTCCTCTGCTAAAGCTTCAACTAACTGGAATTCACTCCCGCTGATGAAAGATTTTAGGCGCTTTGAAACTGCTTTATAATCTACTGTATTGTCGATATTATCAGAACTTGAGGCAGTTGAGATGTCAGTCCCAAGCTCAAGGTCTATACAAATAATTTGTTTTATTTTTCTCTCCCAATCATATACTCCAATGACAGTTTCTATGCAAAGCTCCTTTATAAATACTATATCCATTCTATTTCCTTGCTAATTAGTATATTCATATTGTATATGATTACCATTCTGATATCATTAACGAGTTTGGAGTTGAAAAGTGTCAAAGATTTGTCAAATTACGAAAAAAAGTGTGATGAGCGGGAACAATGTATCCCATGCTAAGAATCGCAGAAAACGCACATTCGAGCCTAATCTTCATAATCATAGGCTATGGTCAGAAGATATGAAGAAATGGGTGTCACTCAAATTATCCAAGAAGGGTCTAAGAATAATCGATAAGATTGGTCTTGATAATGCTTTAAAGAAATATAACCTGAGATAAACAAATGAGAGAGAAAATTAAATTAGTATCTTCCGCAGGCACAGGACACTTTTATACAACTACAAAAAATAAAAAAACGATGCCTGATAAGTTTGAGATTAAAAAGTTTGACCCAAAGATTAAAAAATACGTTATTTATAAAGAATCAAAAATAAAATAATTAAACGACTTTGTAGCCTTTTAGACTATTAGAGAAGACTTTTAAAGAATCAATACCCTTGCTACTCGCTTCTTCACGCCAATCATTTAGCGTTTGGAGGAAGTTTTCATGTTTAATATTTCTACTATACAAGATGTCGTATAATTTATTTTTCAGATCATAAACTGTCTCGAGGGTTGTGCATTCTTTGAATATTAACCTAAGTCTGTTTATATCTTGATCAGATATCCTGCTAGGCTGTCTAGAAAGAGCTTCTCTAGACATTTTTAGCATTTTTTTGATATCATATTTTGCATTCTTGATTTCAATTTTTAGAATTGGTTTTAACACTTCAGAAGTATAGTTAGTAATAACAGTTAATTTAGATTTTAACAAATCATATCCAACTGCAGAATCTAGATCCAGGTTAGGACTATCAACGACAGTTTTCACAGCGAGTCTCTTAACCTTGATTTGACCAAAAAAAGAAAATATTTTTATGTACATCCAACCTATGTCAAACTCCCATGGTTTTAGTGAGAATTTTGCAGCAGTTGGAAATGCATGATGATTATTATGAAGTTCCTCACCACCGATTATGATTCCAACTGGTCCTAAATTTGTTGAATCGTCACTGGTGTTGAAATTACGGTAACCCCAATAGTGCCCTGCTCCATTAATACCACCTGCAGCAAAAATTGGTGTCCACATCATTTGAATAGACCAAATTATGATTCCCACCACACCAAATAAAAGAATGTTAAGGATGAATAAGAGCAGAATTCCCAAATTATTCTTGCCAGTATAAACATGTCGCTCTACCCAGTCATTAGGACAATTTTGAGAGTATTTCTGTATTGTCTCACTGTTACCTTTCTCATCATGATATAGATCCGCTCCCCTTAAAAGTACTTGACCTATCCCGTAATGCGCTGGACTGTGAGGGTCATCAGGTGTTTCTACTTTAGCATGATGTTTTCTATGTATAGCTACCCAATCAGCAGTTCTCATAGATGTGGTTAGCCATAACCAAAATCTAAAAAAATGTGCCAAAATAGGCTTAATTTCAATTGCTGAATGGCATACGCCTCGGTGTAAGTAGAGTGTGATTGCTACTATAGTAATATGGGTAACAATAAGGGTATATATGACATATTCCACCCATGTAAATTGTATTAGTCCGTTTGTAATTAAGTCCATCATTTTTGTTATAATTCAAGCTTAAATAATATGATAAATTCTAATACATGTCTAACTAATTATGCCAGAACTACCTGAAGTAGAGACTATCTGTAATGCTATAGAACAGAGTATTGACTCTCCTAAAATTGATAAATTTAAGATAATTAACAATAAGTTGAGGTGGAAGATTAGTGGGAATATTCCATCTAGGGTAAATGGACAAGTTATAAAAAAAATTTATAGGAGAGCTAAGTACATTATTTTTGAATTTGATCATGGCTGTCTTATCACACACCTTGGGATGACAGGTCAATTCCGTAGAATCCAAAATGACTATACATCACACAAACATGACCATTTTTTAATAAAGATGTCCGATGATAATATTTATGTCTATAATGATGTCAGGAAATTTGGCTCTATTCATTGGTCTGCTAACGTAGACAAACATTTTCTAATGAAGAATATCGGTATTGAGCCACTAACTGAAGGATTTAATAGTCGATATCTAAAAAATAGGACAACCAAAAGTAAGATGAAAATCAAAAATTTTATAATGGACCAAAAGATTATAGCTGGTGTCGGAAATATTTATGCGTCAGAAGCATTATTTCTCTCAAAAATAAGACCTAATAAAATCGCCAACAAATTATCAAAATCAATGTGTGACCATTTAGTAAAATCTATTAAGGTAGTTCTCAGAAAGGCAATTAAATATGGTGGGACTAGTATCAAAGACTACAAAACATTAGATGGTAATTCAGGATACTTTACACAAAAGCTATCAGTTTATGGATTAGATAGGTGTAAATGTGGAGAGAAAATAAAAAATGTTAAGATTAGTGGTCGCTCGTCTTTTTATTGCCCGAAGTGTCAAAAGTAATTATTTCAAATATTTTTCTCTGAGTGATGCTGATACTGAAGGGTGCACGTATTTACTAGTGTCACCATTGTGTCTAGCAATATCTTTAACAATACTTGAAGATAAGAAACTATACTCCTCGGCAGGACTCATAAAAACACTCTCGATCGATGGTTCCATTGATCTATTGATGCTGGCTAGTTGAACCTCATATTCAAAATCTGATATCGCCCTTAAACCTCTTAAGATAACTGTGGCAGAGTGATCTCTTGAGAAATCTACAACTAATTTATCTAGAGTCATGACTTGAATGGTTTTCATGTCTTTAGTGACTTCATTTACCATGTCGATTCTCTGTTGTAGCGAAAAAAGAGTTTGTTTTTGAGGATTCTCTGCAACAGCTACGATTATTTGATCAAAAATTTTTAGTCCTCTTTTCATTAAATCAAGATGGCCATTTGTGATAGGATCAAATGTTCCCGGATATACTGCAATTTTAGTCATAGTCTCTCTTTTTAGCGATTGTATAACTTACATCACCAATACTCAAATCTTTAATTATATGATACTTGGTGCTCAGATGTTCACATACTGACTTATCCTTATTTTTTTTATCCTGTTCCAGATAGATATATTGGTTATTTTTAATAAAATTTCTCCGAAAAAGCTCATCTAGGACATTGCGCAAACAGTCATACTTGTATGGTGGGTCGATAAAAATTAGCTGGTAATCCTGCGATTGCTCTTTTTGCAAAAACTTGAATACATCGCAGTGAAATAACATATAATTTTCTACATTTAATTTTTTACACTCAGACAGAAACTTATCACACGTCTCTTTATTACTCTCAACTAAATGACAATCTTGTGCACCCCTAGAAATAGACTCAAGAGTTAAAATCCCACTTCCAGAGAATAAATCTAAAGTATTAAAATTATCCTCTAGTTTACAGACGTTAAAAATAACCTCACGTATATATGACTTAGTTGGTCTGAGGTCATAATTAGGAAAGTATTCTATTTTCCTAGATCGTAGAGAGCCAGAAGTAATTCTTAAACAATTAGCTTTCATCATCTACCTAATGTAATAGTGAGCGCATTTTTGAGCTTTATTTTATTTGTAATTGCTTTTTTTATGCTCTTTAAATTCACATCCTGTATCCCTGTAATATAATTTTTATAATAATCATCTTGAAGGTCATAATCATTTATACTTGATAGTGATTGGAGCATGTTGTTATTAGTATCCATCCTTGAAAGCACATTTCTTATAAGGCTTTGCTTACTCGAAGAGATTTCTTCTTGTGTAGCATTAAAGTTTTTAAACTTATCAAGCTCAGTAGATACTACTCTAAGAGCATTACTGACATTTTTCTTGTCTGTCTGAAAGTTTATTTTAAGAATCCCAAAATCATTATAAACGGAAAGGTAGCTGTATACAGAGTATGCAAAGCCTCTTTTTTCTCTTATCTCTTCCATTAAACGAGAGCCAAACCCACTCCCACCAAGAATATGATTTGCTACAAGTATATTATAAAAGTCATCATCTTGTCTATTAATCGCAGGGATGTAGATATTAATGTGTGTTTGAGTACTATCAAAATATATACTCTGAGTTTTTTTTCGGAATTGAGAGTATTTAATAGGCGTTTTGATTGTTTGTGGCCCACGTTTAATAGCACTCATCATCTTCGATATCAAATGAGCAGATGTTTTTTCATCTATGTCACCTACAATACTTACTGAAATTTTACTCTCTGAAATCATTTGTAATAGTTTATTTTTGATTAAAAATGCATCAAGTTTTTCAACATTTTTAGAGTACCCAATCGACGGATGGCTCATACTTGTTCCATCGAAAAAAATTTCATCTGCTTTTTTTTGTGCAAGTCGGCCTGGATCTAGATCCCTTCTGTTAATAATATTAAGAATTCTTGCTTTGTTATCACTTACTAACTCCTCCGATATTCCATTCAATGAGAGCATAGAATTAATTTTTTGTGAAATCGTGGCAATATTTTGAGGAGTTGATATAAACCTTAGCGACAAACTTGATTTTTCTTTACCTACAGATGAATTATATTGAGCTCCTATCTCTTCAAAATAATTTATTATTTTTTTATTGTTAAGGAGTTGTTGATGCAGGAGGTTGATTCCAAAGCTCGAAATTCCCTTATTTTCTCCGTCATTCACGCTCCCGCTATCAAAAGTGATTCTTAAATCAATTATCGGTAAGCTTCTATTCTCTATTAAGAGATAATCTTGATTTGATTTAATTTTAATAATCTTAGGGAATGCATCTACAAGACTAGTAGATGTAATAAAAAATAGAGTCGTTATAAGTAAGAATTTCACTTCGGCTCCACTAAAGTTACATGAGCTCTATTGTCAATAATATATTTTTTTGCTGCATTTTTTATTTCCTGCTCAGTTATCGAATTGATATTTAGGATATACTCATCCAAAAGACTCCATGAAAGGTTTTTAGATTCTAATTGGCCCACACTCATTGTTTGAGTAAATATAGAATCAAATTTATATATATTATTTGCTATTATTCTAGATTTTGTATTTGCTAACTCATTATCCAACAAGCCTTCATTATACAAATTTACAAATTCATCCATGATTAATTGTTTCAGTTTCTCCAAAGAAACATCTTGCCTCGGAATGCCTCCTATAGAAATCATACTTGTTTCTCTTGAGTAAAAATCATGAGATATAAATGTATTTATTGCTAATTTTTTATCAGTGATATTTGAAGTGAATCTTGACGAAAAACCACCATCCATAATTTCTAACAGTAACTCTAGCGCATACGCATCTTTCGACGGTAAATCAATAAATTTTGGTTTAATGAATGAGAGGATTAAAATTGGGTTAGGTAGTTTTTGTTTCATATTTATCTCATCAAATGAAGGCTTAAATGTCTCATTAGGGAGTGAATCAATCTCTACATCAATATCTTTAATGCTGCCGAAATACAGATCAATATCACTCTTAACTTTTTCTCTATCAAAATTACCAGAGATTATAAGAGTTGCATTTGATGGTCTATAATATTTCCTATACCAGTATTTCAAATCGTTTAGGGTAATGTTATTCAAGTCATCCATCGTTCCTATAATTGGAATACCATAGTTAATCATGCCTAGCATATGTAGGCCAATTTTCTCAAATATCACAGATATTGGTTGGTCTTCTGTCCTCAGACGCCTCTCCTCTTTAACTACCTCTCGTTCACTTATCAAGTCATTATTTGTTAGTAGAAGGTTTGTCATTCTATCTGCTTCATATTCTAAACAAATAGACAAAAAATCTTTCGTTACTTTTTGATAATATCCAGTAAAATCTCTACCGGTAAAAGCATTCTCTGTCCCGCCCGTTTTTTTAATTGCTGAAGAAAATTTTCCTGCTTCAAATTTATCTGTTCCTTTAAACATCATATGCTCCAGTAAGTGCGATATTCCTGTGATTCCCTCATTTTCATAACTTGAGCCAACTCTGTACCAGATACTAGACACGACGTTGTTGCTTCTATTGTCTTCAATTAAAATAACATCCAAACCATTTTTGAGAGAGAATTCCTCAATTCTATCTCTAAAGTTTATATTATTAATCTTAGACGTTTCTTCAGCAGCTAGGTTGAGGGAACATAAGATAAATATTACTAAAACAATATTTGTCAATCTATTCATCAGATGATTATATATGAAAGTACTAAACTCTGTTAAATGGTATTTTTTCTACCGAGTTTTGGGTAAATAAACACTATTTTTACTGGGGTATATTGACAAATAGTCTTGAAAGGTAAGAAAATGCTACTATAATAACTCTGTAGGAGATCGATATGACTTCAGAAGTTATGAAAAATTTGCCAGCCGAACTTTCATCTAACCTGGAAACTACAGGTGCATTAGAATTGTATCTTGCTGAGCTACGGAAAACGCCTTTGCTATCAAAGCAAGAAGAGCTAGAGTTATTTAATAGATTGAATAGCTCAGATGATATTGATGCTGCAAGAAAGCTTGTAATGGCACATTTGAGATTTGTAGTGCATGTAGCGAAAACATACAAAGGATATGGTTTACCTCTTTTAGATATTATTCAAGAAGGAAATGTAGGATTGATGAAAGCTGTCAAAAAATTTGATACGTCGAAAAATGTTAGATTACTGTCTTTTGCAATATATTGGATAAGAGCAGAAATCCACGAATTTATTCTTAAAAATTGGAGGATAGTTAAAGTTGCAACTACAAAAGCACAAAGAAAGTTATTTTTTAAATTACGTAGCAAAAAAACTAGTACAGCATGGTTAACAGAAGCTGAAAAAAATAATATAGCTAATGAGCTAAACGTTAAATCGGATACAGTAACAACAATGGAGTCGCGACTATCAGGAACAGATGTCTCTTTTGACCCAATAACGGATGAGGACCTATCTCCGTCTGAGTATCTTGCAGATAATACCGATCCCCTTCTTAAACTTGAATATGAAAATGATAGTAAAACTGAATCAGATAAGCTTAATGAGGCAATTAGTAAACTTGATAATCGCAGTATGGATATCATTAAATGTCGTTACTTATCTGAAAATAAGATGACACTCGATCAACTGGCTACTAAGTACGATGTTTCAATTGAAAGAATAAGACAGATCGAAAATAAGACACTAAAAATACTAAAAAACAATTTGCTCTTAGCGTAACCCAGATATCTATCTAAAGACTCAAGAACCAGTAATGGTCTAATAAAAGTGCTCCAAACAAAATAGCAAGATAAGAAATAGAGTATTTGAATAACTCTATTGCTCTTTTATCTGTTTTTAGGGCCATAAGCAAGTAAGAGTCGACAACAAACTTCAGTCCGAAAGTAAATGATCCAATTAGATATATTAAGCCAGAGAAACCTAATAAATAAGGGAACAGTGTAATGCAAAAAAGTAGAATAGAATAAAGAAAAATATGAAGACGAGCAAAATCTTTACCATGCGTTATTGGCAACATAGGTACGTCGGCTTTTAGGTAATCATCATATTTATACACTGCTAACGCCCAAAAATGTGGAGGTGTCCAAAGAAAGATTATCAAAAATAAAACTAATGGAAAAGCATCTATCTGATTAGTAACTGATGTCCATCCCAGGAGAGGCGGCATAGCTCCAGCGATTCCCCCAATTACGATATTCTGTGAATTCAGGTTTTTCAAATATACAGAGTAAATCAATGAGTAAATTATGATAGAGATAAATGTTAAAACTGCTGTTAGCAAATTCACGAAAATGTACAAAATAAATAATGATGAGGTAGATAAAAAGAGTGCAAACACGACTGCATGAGAAGACTTAATATTACCTTGGACTAAAGGCCTTGATTTAGTTCTATCCATGATAGAGTCTATTTTTTGGTCAATCACTTGATTTATAATAGCTGCTGCAGAAGCCGCAAGGCCAATACCTAAGCTCGCAAAAAAAATAATTTCAAGGTCTAGTGTACCATCATGAGCTAATAGCATTCCTACTATAGCTGTAAACATGATCAAAAGATTTACTCTCGGTTTGGTAAGCATAATAAATTCTCTCGTCAAATTAAGAATTTTATACGCACTTGATATATTAGTTTCCTGCATAACTAGTTTTTAACGCCCTGAACTTTGTATGTTGTGTTGAACAATAATATTAGCATACTCATGAGAAGTATGCAGGCATTTACTGTATGGAGGACAGCTATATTTAGCGGTAAACTATAAACAACATTAGAAATACCTAAATAAATTTGTAATGAAAAGAATGCGAAAATTAAATATCCAATATTCTTAATTTTTTGAGATTTTTGCATAAAGAATATATAGGAAAATAAACCCAGGAAGAGGATAGATAATAATAAAGCTCCAACCCTGTGAGTAAAGTGCACTGCTAATTTAGCATAGTATTCCATGTGGGTAACTTCATAATTAACATTCGGTAAACCGAATATAGTGAATCCTCTATCAAAATTCATATTATCGGGCCACCACTGTTCCGTGCATTTTGGGAAGTCTGGGCAGGCAAGTGAAGCATAGTTAGTACTTGTCCAGCCACCAAGAATAATCTGTATTACTAGCGCGATTATACAAAGTTTAACGAAAGCATTAAATTTAGATGAAGAAGTGTCTGAAATAGACCCTATCCTTAGACCATTCCAGAGAAGTAAACATGCGGTCGTCATACCAAGTATCAAATGAGTTGTTACTATAGTTGGTTTCACCAATTCAGTGACTGTAAGCATGCCCATTAGTGATTGCACAATGATGAGAACACTTAAAGATATAGGTAGAAAAATACTCACATGCTTAGCATACTTATATGTTAGATAAGAAATAAAAAATACATATAAACCTAAAATACCTGCGAGATACCTGTGGAACATCTCCCTCCATGCTTTGCCTACATCAATTGTGGCATCAGGATAAAACTCTTTTGCGCGTGCTATTTTTTCGTCTGTATCAGGTGTGCCTAAGATGCCATAACAACCAGGCCAGTCTGGGCATCCTAATCCAGCATCAGTTAATCTCACCCATGCTCCTGCAGAGATAACCAAAAGCGTAAAAAATGCGCCTATATAACTTAGATTCTTTATTAGTTTAGTTTTCATTATCATCCAATCTTTGATAATTTCAAAAGTTTCTTAATATCCTTAAGTAATTTCTTACCCTCGAAACCCTCATCGTAACCCAGTATAACATTACCGAGAGGATCTGTTAGTAAAAGAACGTGTCTCTTGGTAATTTTATTTATTTCATTTATAAAAGTAGAGGAATTATTTTTTACAACAATCGCTTTAGGGTATTTAACAACTACATCATCAACTTCACTACTAATCATTGTTTGGTTTAATACTATCACTCTCTCAAGTCTATTCATGTCCTTCCCTAGTGCTATATTAACTTGTCTAATAAGATATATCTCATCGGAACACCTCTGCAAACAGTTTTTTGGCATTCTATAAATTAAACTCCATTTTGTAAGATGTTTATTCACATTAAAGTTTTCCCCACTATAATCATCAAAATTTGTTTGTGAGAGTTCCACGATCGGATTTATAAAGGATCCATAGTTAGATGTTTGAAGTTCTCCACCTGCATGATAATCTTTAGATAAATAATAAGAAATTACAAAAGGGACGGTAAAAATAAATACTATAAGTAAAAACTTAATTCTTCCGCTATTCATCTGTTGTCCTCTTAAGTAACACGATAATAAGTATAAATCCGATTATAGAGAATATAAACCACTGACCTGCATACATATAGTGTTTTAATTTATCGTTCTTTTGATAAGTTTCCCTTAGCTGGAGAGAATTAATTTGTGTAGTACTCATAATTATCGAGTAAGAAAAAACTTCTTTGTCTAGCGCCTCGGATATCTCTTTGATATTCACAGACTGTATAAGCCTTGGCCAACCAGTATTTTTGGATTCATCTTTAAGCATAAAACCTTCCTTATACTCATATGTGTATCCTTCTACCTCAGTATCTATAGTTGCGATATCTATGTCGGGCATCGTCAATCTATTATTTCCATCTACCCAACCTCTATTAACTAGGAGGATTTTATCATTTACTAACATTGGTGTGATGACGTCATAACCTGCTTTTCTTTTATAAACCTTATTATCGAGGAGAAATTGATTCTCAGGCAATAACTTCCCAGTGACTTTTATCTTAGTAAAGTTGTTGTAGTATTCAGATAGTTCATCAATTACCTGTGGTTGCAAAGTAATATTCTTTTGGTAAGAGTTATATAAGAGATCTTTTTCATTACCTCTCTCTATTTGCCATTTAGCAAGATATAGACAAAGAATCACTAGAAATGCTAGTGAAATTATACCTGCAAACCTCATGATTGTTTTTCTATTAGTCATACATATGTTAAGTTATCCATTGAGATGAAATATATAATATTAATTTTACTAGCGCTAATTGTTTATAATCTTTTAATGGGTTTTTTCTACATTATTAAGGATAGAAAGCCATCTAGCAGGGGGTTTCACTCACTAAAAACAAGGATAATACTCTCTTTATTACTTTTCATCATGCTTGTGGTGGGATTTTATTTTGACTTGATACAGCCGCATAATACTGTATATCAGAGCCAGTAGACAAACACGAAAAGACCTAACCAAACGACGTCAACAAAATGCCAATACCAAGCTACTGCTTCAAATCCAAAGTGATTATCTCCAGCAAAATGTCCCTTTAGGCAACGGAAAAATATCACTGTTAGCATTATTGCTCCTAACGTAACATGGAAGCCGTGGAAACCGGTTAACATATAGAAAGTAGAGCCATATATTCCTGACGTCATTTTTAAATTGAGGTCATTATATGCAACCATATACTCATAAGCTTGAAAGCCCACAAATATAAAACCTAGTGCGATAGTTAGGAACAGACCAACAAGAAGTTTACGTCTGTCTTGATCTTTTAGGCCATGATGGGCGTATGTAACAGTTATACCACTTGTTAATAAAAGTAGCGTATTTAACGCAGGAATACCACCTGCTCCCATAACTATGAAGTCTCCGCCTGAATTAGTTGGGCCATTGGATGGCCATACATTCTCAAATTGAGGCCACAATACAATATTAGTAGTAATCTTGTAACCATCACCACCTAACCAAGGAAGAGATAACTCTCTAGCGTAGTATAGTGCTCCGAAGAAAGCAGCAAAAAACATTACTTCAGAAAAGATGAACCAAACCATTCCCCAGCGAAAGGATATATCCACTTGATCATTATAAATTCCTCCTTCACTCTCTGTGACTACCTCAGAAAACCAAACGTACGCCATTGCAAATATTAACAACATACCAATGAGCATTATAGTCATTCCTGACGCAGAACCATTCATGTAATTGGCTGCACCAATAAACATTATAACGATTGCAACAGTTGTTAAAAAAGGAAGCTTTGTTTCATGAGGGACGTAATAACCATTTTGTCCTGACATAAATTATCTCGCTCCAAGCTGATCGGTTGTGTTAAACATTGTGTATGAAAGAATAAGCGTATTTGTATCGCTCGACAACTTATCATCAATTATAAATTGTAGAGGTAATTCTTTTGTTTCTAGGCCATTAATTTCTTGTTGTGTAAAACAAAAGCATTCTATCTTTTTAAAATACTCAGCCTCTGCACCAGGCACTACACTCGGGCTTGCGGTGACTTGTTTGAGTGAGTTGGATTGATTGGTTAAAATATAAGATGTTGTATAGACTTTGCCAACTTCTACAACCATTTCCCTCTCTAACGGCTCAAAATCAAAAGGTCCTGCTCCAGCAACTGTTGATGTGAATTTGATTGTAACAAACCGGTTAGTAGGATTCTCATTTAGATCGACAATTCTCTCTTGATTAGTTTTACCATTAAGGCCTGTTATCTCACAAAAAATATCATAGAGAGGTACGAGCATATAAGAGAAAAAAAACATAAATACAACTATGAACGAGACAGTAACATATGTTTTCTTGTAGTTACTCATTATTCTACCCTTGGTGCTTTCTCAAAAGAGTGATAAGGAGGTGGAGACGAGAGTGTCCACTCAAGCCCTTCTGCGCCATCCCATACTTTATCTTCGGCTGTAACGTCTCTCTTAAGTGTATTATATAAAATATAGACAAATAATAACTGTGATAAACCAAACCCAAAAGCTCCTACCGATGCGATCGCATTAAAATCAGCAAATTGGACAGGATAGTCCGGTATTCTCCTTGGCATGCCAGCTAATCCAACAAAATGCATTGGGAAAAAAGTAACATTAACAAAAATAGTTGTGAGCCAAAAATGTAATTTACCTAATGATTCACTGTACATTTTACCAGTCCATTTTGGTAACCAATAATAGACAGCGGCTATGATTGCAAATACCGCTCCTGGCACTAGAACATAATGAAAATGTGCTACAACAAAATATGTATCATGGTATTGAAAATCTGCAGGTGTCATCGCGAGCATTAAACCTGAAAATCCGCCAATCGTAAAAAGTATTATAAATGCAAGTGCAAAAAGCATTGGGGTTTCGAATGTCATTGAGCCTCGCCACATAGTAGCGACCCAATTAAACACTTTGACACCCGTAGGCACTGCAATAAGCATAGTTGTTAACATAAAGAATATCTCACCTGCTAAAGGCATTCCTACAGTAAACATATGGTGTGCCCAAACTATAAATGAAAGTAAAGCTATGGACGCAGTAGCATAAACCATCGAATCATAGCCAAATAATTTTTTCCTAGAAAATGCAGGTATTATAGTAGACACTATCCCAAAAGCTGGAAGGATTAATATGTAAACTTCTGGATGACCAAAAAACCAAAAAATGTGCTGGAACATAACTGGGTCACCGCCGCCTGATGCTGTAAAGAAACTTGTTCCAAAAAATCTATCTGTTAATAGCATTGTAATTGCGCCTGCAAGTACTGGCATTGCCGCAATTAATAAGAATGCTGTTATTAACCATGTCCATATAAAGATCGGCATTTTCATCAATGTCATTCCTGGCGCCCTCATATTTAATATAGTTGCGATAACATTAATAGCTCCCAATATGGAGGATATCCCTAATAGATGAATGGATAGGATTACAAAAGGCATTGAGTTACCACCTTGTAAAGAAAGTGGCGGATATAATGTCCAACCAGCTGCTGGGCCACCACTATCAAAGAATAAAGTACTTAATAACATTGTAAATGCAAATGGTAGTATCCAGAAACTCCAATTGTTTAACCTTGGTAACGCCATGTCGGGTGCACCTATCATTATTGGAATCTGCCAATTCGCCAGACCAACAAAAGCCGGCATTACTGCACCAAAAATCATAATAAGCGCATGCATGGTAGTCATTTGATTAAAGAAACCGGGTATAACTAATTGTAAACCTGGCTCAAATAACTCAGCCCTGATTATTAGAGCCATAAAACCACCAATGAAGAACATCAGTAAACTAAACCAAAGATAAAGACTGCCAATATCTTTGTGGTTTGTAGTTGTTACCCACCTCATTAAACCTGATGGTGCATGATGATGATCTTCGTGTAAATCTTGAACGTTGGTGCTCATTTTATCTTCCTATGTTTTGTGATTCCGCTACTCTATTATCTTTTTGTAAAGATACCCATTTGTCATATTCTAGTTTAGGGACTGCTCTTACTACTATTGGCATGAATCCATGATCCTTGCCGCAGAGTTCCGCGCACGCTCCTCTGTATACTCCAGGTTCTTTAATGTTGATCCACATCTCGTTAACATATCCTGGTATTGCATCTTTTTTACCGCCAAGTTCAGGAACCCACCATGCATGTATAACATCACTTGCTGTGAGTAGGAGTCTTACTTTCGTATCTGTTGGAAGAACTACTTCATTATCTACATTGCGAAGATAGTTTTCTACATTGTTTACGTCTTTACCTGAATTCAGCCTTCGCGCATTATTACTCTTATTATCTATTTTACTGAAGAAATTAACTCCATCTTCAAGATATTCATATTCCCACATCCATTGGTATCCAGTAACTTTCAGAGTAATTCCAGCATCACTAGTGTCTTCCATCATTATAAGCGCTTTTGTTGCAGGTATTGCACAGACCACTAATATTAAAAAAGGAATTACAGTCCAGACGATCTCAACTTTTGTACTCTCATGAAATTTGGCTGGCTGATAGCCTACGGATTTTCGATGATAGATTATAGAATATATCATGACTCCAAACACCAAAACGCCGATTACAACTGTTATCCAAAACATCAACATGTGTATGTCGTATGCAATCTCGCTGGTAGGTGTCACGCCTCTTGGCATATTTACTTCCCAAT
>CAJWIW010000017.1 GCA_913041865.1 uncultured Gammaproteobacteria bacterium | reverse complement strand
ATTCAGCAGAAACTAAGTTAGGATTAACCGCATGGTCCATAAAAGTTGGAAGTTTTTCAAAAAAAATGAATGCTGATCGGGTTATTGAAAAATTGAGAAATAGTGGTTTCCAAGTTCCTGAAGCAGAACTTATAAATATAAAAGGGAAAGATTTATATCGTGTTATTGTTGGCCCTATGATAAGTGAAGAAAAAGCTAATAATTTATTGAAAAGGGTTGATAATATTTCTGGCACAAAAGGAAAAGTTGTTAGGTTTAAATAGAATTAAAAATAGTATAGATTTTTCATTTTATGGAGTAACCTATTTTAATGAATCTTGCTGACACATAATCATGGAACAGACACTTATATTGACCTGGTTTGATTATTTATTAATAGCAATAATTGGAATTTCGGCAATAATTGGATTAATGCGAGGTTTCATAAAAGAGGCCTTTTCTTTATCTGTCTGGGTGCTGGCATTTTGGATTAGTTGGATTTTTTTTAGGGATTTAGCTTTACAATTTCAGCCATATATTGATTCTATAACAGTTAGATTGGGCTTGGCTTTTATTTTATTACTTATTTTATCACTCATAGTCGGAAGGTTTGTTTCTTTTATTTTAATTAGGCTTGTTGACAAAAGTGGTATGTCAGGGATGGACAGAGTGATAGGAATTTTTTTTGGGATTTTCCGTGGAATTATAATAGTATCAATTTTTGTTCTTTTGGCCGGTTTGACAACAATTCCACAGGAGGATTGGTGGGAAAATTCAAGTATGATTATTTACTTTGAAGATGCTGCTTTGTGGCTTAGAGGCTACCTTCCTAATGATATTGTTGATATTTTTCAATATGACTGAATAGGTTAATAAACAGAGGTTTTATAAAGATGTGTGGAATTGTAGGAATTGTAAGCAATTCACCTGTAAATCAATCGCTATATGATGCTCTCCAAGTTCTTCAGCATAGGGGGCAAGATGCTGCGGGAATAATGACCAGTGATAATGGCATATTGCATCTTCGCAAAGAAAAGGGATTAGCAAGAGATGTTTTTGATAATGAGCATATGATTTCCCTAAAAGGAAAAATGGGAATCGGCCATGTCAGATACCCTACTGCCGGATTGTTTTCTTCTGCTGAAGCACAGCCTTTTTATGTGAATTCACCATATGGGATTGGACTAGCACACAATGGTAATCTGATTAATTCAAGTGCATTGAAAGAAAATCTTTTTAGCGAGGACCTCCGTCATATTAATACAAGATCTGATTCTGAGATATTACTCAATATTTTTGCACATGAGCTCCAACTACACAGTAAAGAGAGTTTTACTCCTGATGATGTATTTTATGCAGTTGCAGGCGTGCATAGAAGAGTAGAAGGAGCATATTCAGTTGTTTCATTAATTTCTGAGCGTGGAATAGTCGCATTCAGAGATCCTAATGGTATAAGACCTCTTTGTTATGGAACTAGAATAAAAAATGGTAAATCAGAGACCATGATAGCATCAGAATCTGTTGCGCTTGACACAGCTGGTTTCAAGTTAGAGAGAGATATTCTTCCAGGTGAGGCAATCTATGTTGATATGACTGGAAAAATACATTCTAGGATGTGCTCAGAGAAAGCCAATCTCTCTCCATGTATATTTGAATATGTTTATTTTGCTCGACCCGACACAATTATAGATGGGATCTCAGTTTACAAGGCCAGAATGAAGATGGGTCAGAAATTAGCAGAGAAAATCAAAAAAGATTGGAAAAATCATGACATTGATGTAGTAATCCCGATACCGGATACTAGTAGAATTTCTGCTTTAGAGCTTGCTATATCTCTAGGAGTGCCGTATAGAGAAGGATTTATCAAAAACAGGTACATAGGCAGGACATTTATAATGCCAGAACAAAATCAACGTATTAAATCGGTCAAGAGAAAATTAAATGCAATTCTTACAGAATTTAGCAATAAGAATGTATTATTGGTAGATGATTCAATTGTAAGAGGGACGACTTCAAAACAAATTATCGAGATGGCTAGAGAAGCAGGAGCAAACAAAGTTTACATGGCATCTGCAGCACCACCAGTAAAATATCCAAATGTCTATGGGATAGATATGCCTGCCAGTCATGAATTCGTTGCAGGTGGTAGAAATATTAAAGAAATAACAAAACTCATTAATGCGGATAGGCTAATCTATCAAGATCTTAAAGACTTAATTGATGCAGTAAAGGATCCGCAAATAAAAACACAAAAGTTTGACTCTTCTTGTTTTGATGGAAAATATGTAACTGGTAATGTTACAGAAGAATACTTGGAAGAACTTGATCATCTTAGAAATGACTCTGCTAAGGAAAAATACAACTCCACTGATCTTAGCGACGATGTCATGGTCTATTAGTAATGTTAGATATATCAGAGGTTGCTAGTTTAGTTGAGAAATTAATTAAAAATAAATTTCCAAAAAAAATTATAAATAAATTTATACTGGTTAATTTAATTGATCAAAAGTTGATGGTGATAGATAGGTTGAAGGTAAAAAATATATATGATATTTCATCATCAAAATTTGGTATAGGTAATCTCAATAACTCTTATCAGACACCACTTGGTCTACATATCATCAACGATAAGATTGGTGGAAATATGCCCATAAATACAATCTTCAAGGGAAGAAAAACTCTAGATGGTGGCATGACTATTGAAGATCTGACCAAACCAGAGTACATAAATTTTAAAAAAAAACATTTCGAAGAGTTTGATGATCTCATTACCTCAAGAATTCTCTGGCTCAAAGGTTGCGAAGAAGGTGTGAACCTGGGTGGCGATGTAGATACTCATAAAAGATTTATTTACATTCATGGAACCGCACATGAGCAATTAATTGGTCAAGTTGCATCTTATGGATGCATAAGAATGAAGAATAAAGATGTAATAGAATTATTTGATTTAGTGGATGAAGGAAATTTTGTTTACATTTACGATAATGAAATTAACTAAATCATGGCTTTCAATTCAGATGGCTTCATAATTATATTATCAGCATTCCATCCATTGATTTCAGAAGTATTTTCTATAAATCCAAAATCTGCTGCAACAGTCTCAACTCCTGCAGCTTTGCCAGCTAGGATATCTCTCTCATCATCACCAACATAAATAACATTTTTCGGCACTTCATCTAATAAACACATGGCATGAATGAGTGAATCTGGTGCTGGCTTAGGGTCGTTAACCATATTTGCTGTAACTAAACATGACATCCTCTCACTGATCTTTAGTCCACTTACTATTTTGTTTACGTACTTAAAGTGTTTATTAGTAACGATCCCCCACTTACAACCTTTGTCCTCAAGTGATTTGAGTAATTCATCCATACCTTCTACTAGTCTAGTTTCAATAAAACAATTCTTTGAATACTCTTCAAGAAATTCAGATCGCATCATTGATGAATCTATAGACCTTCCATTTATTTCAGATGCATATTTTATTATACCAATAGCTCCTCTAGAGATATGATATTTTAAATTTTGGCAATCAACAGTTTTTAAACCCCTGTTTTTCAATATCGTATTCAATGCATTACACATATCTACAGATGTATCTGCAAGTGTTCCGTCTAGATCAAATAACACTGATTTCATAGTTTTATTTTTTTGATGCTGTTAAAAAATAGTTAATCTTATTGAAATCTGATAGTAAAAAGTCCTGCTTTATAGGATTAAATTTAACACCAGTAATATCATCAGCTTTAAAACTATTTATCTCTAGCATTCTATTCAATTCCGATGGCTTTATGAACTTATCATAAGTATGTGTATTTTTTGGCACCATATTGAACACATATTCAGCTAATAGTTTTGCAAAGACAAATGACATCAAGTTTCTATTAATTGTAGAGAAAAAAACTTTTGACTTTTTGTTTAACAGAGTTCCAATGTCGGCAACGAGTTGATTCTGATCATCGACATGTTCAATCATCTCAAAACATACTACATGATCAAATTTTTGATCATTTTTTTTAACGAAGTCGTCAAAACTCTCGCAAATATAAGTTATATCAAGACCTCTTTCGCTAGCATGATTTCTCGCAATTTCGATTGTTTTCTCTGAAGCATCCAAACCATAAACGATAGCTCCGTCTTCATAGAGTGCCTCACACAGCAGACCTCCGCCGCAGCCAATATCAAGAATTTTTTTATTTTTTAAGTCGATCTGGCTCTTAATATATTTTAATCTAAGTGGAGTCAAAGTATGTAGTAATTTATATGGGCCTCTTTTATTCCACCATTCATATGCATATTTATCAAAATTTTCTATTTCAACTTTATTTGCTGACATCTATCTAGGCCTACTCAATAGTTCAATTTCATCATACAGAATATGTTCATTTATTGTAACTAATTTTCTATTTTTATATATATGTTTACCTGCTATCCAGACATTATCAATCATACTATCGTGATTCGAGTCAAAAAAGTGTAAACGCATTATATCTGATTTTATCACATCAGATTTAGTAATATTTATAGATATCAAATCAGCATTATTATTAGCTTCTAGTGACCCACTACTATTCTCTAGTGATACTACTTTTGCAGCATTTTTATTGATGAGTTTAAAAAATAAATTTGAAATTTCTGATACAGACATTTTATACTCATTTTTGAAATAGATATGTTCGATATTTCTTATCAAGCTCATATCTAGATTAGTTTTAAACTTTTTAATAAATAGTGATAAATTATTTCTCTTGTCTTGGTTGGCAAGTATTGCTTCTTGAACATCTGATAATACGACATTTATACCGTATTTCTCGATCAGTTCAAATATATAAGTATGGAGTGGAAAATCAACACAAGTAAAATTTTTGTTAATCAAGTTCAAGTCTATTAATGGCTCAAAGATCTGTTTCATTTTTTCTAGAGACCTTGTTTGATCATTCACGAGAACGATTGGAAGCTCCAATTCATTTGCAACATTTGCTATCTTGCTTAACATCGTCTGAGATACAGGTTGCGATTCAAACAAACAAAAAAACATTTTAGTGTTAGGATATAATTTATACTTATCATAAATAGCAAGATTCTTTTTGAAACTATCTTCATCACTATTTGACCAATTATTCTTTCTGCTAAACATCGGGAGACCGCTAAATAATTTAATTCCCACTTTATTAAATATCTCTATGAATATATCAGGATAGGGGGAGACATTAGTATGAGATGTTGTACCAGATTTAATAAGTTTGACTGTAGTCAGTCTTGCAACAATGTTTGTATAATGTTCATGTGATGATAACTCTTTCCTATTTAATGTGTCTGTTAAAGATTGATTAGAGAAAATCTCATTAATAAATTGTTCACTCAATTGAGAATAAGGATTAATTAATCCTGGCAAAAGGATATGACTCTCCAGTTTAATATGTCTATCAGTTTTATAGTTCTTCAATGCTTCATCGCTATCCAAAATATCATGTATTTTATTCCCAATTATGACTACTGACTGGTTTTTCTGTGGCTCATCTTTCGATGATATCAGAACCCATTTTGAACTAATGATTTGATCAACTTTTGTCATTATATGATTATACGACTTATTCTGAAATTATAGCTATGAAAAATCGATATTATTACTTAGGCTCAGAATATATGTTTTTTTTAGGTTTTATAATTTTTGTCGTGTCTATAACTGCTTTATGTTAAAATTATCTAATATATATCAATAGGGACTCTAAACAGCATATGTCAGATAATAGACAAATTCGTTTTGAACAAGAAATGAGACAATCATATCTTGATTATGCGATGAGTGTGATTGTTGGAAGAGCTCTACCTGACGTAAGAGATGGTCTGAAGCCAGTACATCGTAGAGTTTTGTTCTCGATGTATGAGTTGAATAATATTTGGAATAAATCTTACAAAAAATCTGCAAGAATAGTAGGTGATGTCATAGGTAAATATCATCCTCACGGCGATTCTGCGGTGTATGACACCATAGTTCGTTTGGCACAACCTTTTTCAATGAGACATCCATTAATTGATGGACAAGGTAATTTTGGATCTATAGATGGTGATGCACCGGCTGCAATGAGATACACCGAAGTAAGAATGTCAAAACTATCTCAAGAGTTATTACATGATATTGATAAAGAAACGGTTGAATTTAACCCTAATTATGATGGCTCAGAAACAGAACCAAGTGTACTTCCAACAAGATTGCCAAATCTACTTATCAATGGATCAACAGGAATTGCGGTCGGCATGGCGACCAACATCCCACCCCACAACCTAAACGAAGTGATCGATGCCACTACTGCTATCATTCAAGAGCCAGAACTTGCGCTTAAAGAAAATATTCAAAAACTGATAGATAAAACTGGTCTGCAGGGGCCAGACTTCCCTACGTATGGAGAAATAAAAGATGATGGAGGTATACTAGATGCGCTGACAACTGGCAGAGGCTCTTTTAAAATTAGAGCGAAGCATACGATAGAGAACAAAGATAATGATAAAACATCAATAATATTTACAGAGCTCCCGTATCAAGTTAATAAAGCTAAGTTAATTGAAAACATTGCGCAACTCGTTAGAGATAAAAAAATTAATGAAATAAGTAATTTACGCGATGAGTCAGATAAAGACGGAATGCGACTTGTTTTAGAGCTTAAAAGAGGAGAGCAGCATGAGGTAGTTCTAGGATCGCTTTATAAGCATACTAATGCACAAATATCTTATTCGGTAAATATGGTTTGTTTAGTTAATGGTGAACCTAAAACTCTCGGCTTCACTGATATTGTAAAGGAATTTATTGCTCACCGAAGAGAAATTATTACTAAAAGAACATTATATGAGTTACACAAATCAAAAAATAAGGCACACACATTAGAAGGTCTGGGAATTGCTCTCATTAATGTTGATTTCATCATTGGTCTGATCAAAAAAGCTAAAAATATTAATGAAGCCAAAATACGTCTAACCTCTGAATCTTGGGATTTCAAAACAATTGAAAAATATATTGGAGTGGTGGACAAAGAAACCAAAGATTTCTTCAAACAAGATCCAGGTCAAGGTTTAGTCAATGGTAAATATAAATTATCAAGTCAGCAAGCACAAGCAATTCTGGAGCTGAGGTTGCAAAAACTAACCAACATGGAGCAGGAAAAAATATTTTCTGATTATGAGAATGAAATAACTGCAATTAAAAAATACATTAAAATACTCACTAACCCTCAAGAACTTGACAAGGTTATGATACAAGAACTTAACGATGTTAAAGAGAGCTACGGCGAACCACGTCGCTCCCTTGTATCTGCTGACGAAGGCGAGTTGAGAAAAGAAGATTTGATAAAAAAAGAGAAGGTTGTTGTTGTTCTAACCAAAGCTGATTATGTTAAAAGACTTCCTTCAGATGATTTTAAAAGTCAAAAAAGAGGTGGTCGTGGCGTTAATGCTACTAAGTTTAAAGATGGTGACGAGACAAAATTGATTTGTCAAGCTCATACACATGATACAATTTTATGTTTTTCAACTCTCGGAAAAGTATATGCTATCAGAGCATTTGATATCCCAGATCCTAGTAGACAAGCTCGTGGAAGACCGATAAATAATGTAATACCATTATCCACGAATGAATCTATTAGCACATTTGTTGTCCTTAATACAATTGATGATAATGGTTACTTATTTATGTCAACAAAAATGGGTATGATAAACAAAATTCCTGTAACTTTATTTAAAAAAATTAGATCTACTGGACTTAAGGCAATTGTACTTAAACCAGGAGATGAATTACTCGGTGCACATTACACATCACCAAAGCAACAACTTATGTTAATTGCAGATAATGGAAAGGCTATAAGATTTTCTGAACAAGATGTGAGAGAAAGATTTAGAGGAACATTAGGTGTAAAGGGCATGCAGTTGACAAGCGACAGTAGCCTTGTATCTATATTGAAGCCAAATAATGGAGAGATTATCACAGTCACTGAAAATGGTTATGGCAATAGGGTGTCGGTGAATAATTATAATTTACAAAAACGTGGCGGAGTGGGTGTTATATCGATAAAAACTTCAAAAAGGAACGGTAAAGTTGTTGGTGCAGTAAATGTCTCAACTGATGATAATATTATTATGATTACCAATAGGGGGAAAACAATTAAGATTTCTGTTAATGATATGCCTATAATAAATAGGAATACTCAAGGTGTCAGAGTGCAAGTTTTGCAAGATGATGAAAAAGTGGTAGCAGTGTCGACGGAGACAATTGTAAATAATGACTAAAAAACTTACACAAATTCGAGAGCTAATTGACAAAATAGACAAAAAACTCATAGGGCTATTGAATGATCGTGCAAAGTTAGCTCAGAACATCAAAGTTGAAAAAGAAAAACTGGGTGATGAGAGTATTTTTAGGCCCGAACGTGAAGCACAAATCCTTAGAAAAATTAATTCTCTGAATCATGGTCCACTTTCAGAGAAGCACTTATACATTATTTTTAGAGAAATCATGTCTGCATGTCTATCTCTTGAGACAAAGTTAAAGGTGGGTTGTTTAGGACCAGAAATGTCATATAGTAATTTGGCATTAATTAGATATTTTGGATCCTCAGTTACAACTTCATTTGAGTCATCAATTAATAATATCTTTGACGAAGTTGATAGTAATAATTGTCATTATGGGATTGTCCCAATAGAGAACTCTTCACAAGGAAGTATTAAAGAAACTCTGGATAATCTGATATCTTCAAAATTATCTATTTGTGGTGAGGTAAACTTGAAAGTTCAACATTGTTTGTTAACTAAAGCTAAATCATTTAGATCTATAAAAACAATCTATGCTCATGGTCAATCTTTCCTCCAGTGTAATCAATGGTTAGAGAAAAATCTTCCTAATGCTAGAAGAATTGATGCAACAAGTAATTCAGCAGCAGTAAAAAAGATTAGTAAAATGACGAATTCTGCTGCTATAGCTAGCGAATATAGCTCATTGTTTTATCAGATCCCAATTCTAAAGAAAAACATAAATGATTATAAGGATAATACTACTCGTTTCATTGTAATTGGTAAAAATAATGTGTTGATGAGTGGAAATGACAAAACTTCTATTTTAGTTTCAATAGCTAATAAATCAGGTTCATTATCGAAGTTGCTAAAACCTCTAGCTGAGAAAAGAATTACTATGACCAAGATTGAGTCAATACCTACTAAAATCAATAACTGGGAATATATGTTTGTGATTGACATAAAAGGTCATAAAGATGACGAGAAAGTAAATAAAGTGCTAACTCAAATGGGTAAAAATAGTGTGTTTTTTAAAGTACTTGGTTCATATCCAACTAATGAATAAATGATTAATAAAATTTCTACAAATAATTATAAGCCTGGCTTAGATATTGACTTTGTTAAGAAAAAATATAATCTTAAAAAAGTCATCAAGCTTGCATCTAATGAAAACCCTCTTGGACCATCAAAATCTGCATTAAAGATATTAGAAAAGAGCAAGGATAATATTAATAGATATCCTGATGGACGATGTGATGATTTAAAAAAAGAAATTACAAGGTTTATCTCTAAAAGCTTCATAAAACCAGATAATATTGTTATTGGGAACGGCTCGAGTGAAATTCTTGAATTAGTAGCAAAAGCATTTTTATCTGATAAATCAGAGGTTGTTTTTAGCAAACACTCGTTTATTGTTTATAAGCTTGTATCGAACTTTATGAATGCTAAAATTCGAGAGTCAAAGTTAATAACCAATAAAAGTAAAAATTTTATGTCATCTGATCTTGATGATATGAAAAGAAAAATAACGCAGAAAACTAGAGTAATCTTTCTAGCAAATCCTGCTAATCCGACTGGTGCACTTTTGAGTTACGAGGCAATTGACAAGTTTATTTCTACACTATCGAAGAGGATTATTATTGTAATAGATGAAGCATATATTGAATATGCGTGTATGCTTGGTCATAAATCATGTATAGATTTAATTCAGAAATATAAAAATATCATCATCACTAGATCTTTTTCGAAGATATATGCTTTAGCAGGAGTCAGAATAGGCTACGGTTTGGCCAGTAAAGAGATTGTCTCTAAGTTAAACAATAAAAGACAGCCATTTAATGTGAATCAGATTGCACAGCAGATGGCAATTAAATCTCTAGATGATAAAAAATTTCTTATTAATAGTCTCAATGATTATGTTATGTGTAGAGAGTACCTAACAAAAGAACTAGATAAACTTGATCTCCAATATATAGATTCTTATGCAAATTTCATTACTATTAATTTCGGTAGAAGTACAAGAACTGTTTTTAATCAACTCTTGAGGTCAGGCATTATATTGAGACCTCTAGATAATTATAATCTATCGAGCTATTTGAGATTAACAATCGGTACTCTCAAAGAGTGTAGAGCTTTCATAACCTCACTAAGTGAAATCCTAGGTAAGACAAATGTTTGATAATATTTATATTTATGGCCTTGGAATGATGGGAGGCTCTATTGCAAAAGCTATTAAAGAAAAAAATTCAAAAATAAAAATATTTGCCACTGATATTAACCTTTCCTCGCTTAAGTATGCAAAGATTAATAATATTATTGATGATTTCGATTTCACTGAATACAATCATTTAAGTTCTAGTGACCTGATCATTATTTGTGTACCTATGCTATCTTACAAAAATGTATTAGGCATTATCCAAAAATACAGAAAATGTGATTCGCTGATAACAGATATCGGTAGTACAAAAAAAGAGATATCTTCAATTATTAAAAAAAATAAGTCTATTAAAAACTTTTTTGTTGGCTCACACCCATTAACTGGTAAAGAGAAATCATCTATTAAAAATTCGAGTGTAGACATTTTTGAGGACTCTTATGTTCTTATAAGCTCACTGAGCAAGTCATCAAACAAGGTTGAAAAAAAGATTATTAGGTTTTGGTGTACTTTAGGCTGTAAAACACTCTCAGTCTCACCCGAAAGCCATGATAAAATACTATCAATGACAAGTCACTTGCCTCATATACTCTCTTTCATACTAGTTGATATCATATCAAGAAATAAAATGATTGATAATTTAGATTCATATACTGGTGGTGGTTTTAGAGATTTAGCCAGACTGGCAAGGAGTGATGTCAATATGTGGACTGATATCATATCGACTAATAAAGATAATATATTATCTACAGTTGATAAATTCTCTGAGAACCTTAATTCATTTAGAAAAATAGTATCTGGTGGGGATACGAAAAGTATTAAAAAATACTTATTACAAAGAAAAAATAAATCCCTAAAAAAATAAAATGACTCAAAACATTATTATAAACGGATCTGATAGTTTTGATTTTGAGGTGAATATACCAGCGGATAAATCTATAACACACCGTGCAATTATTATTGCTTCAATGTATGAAAGTAAAATCCGCATAATCAATCCATTATTAGCTGATGATTGTTTATCTACGATTGAAGTAATGAGGCAACTTGGCGCTACAATTAAAGAGGAAGATGCAAATTTAATAATCATGGGAAAAAGTTATAAGAACTTCTCACAACCTAAGGAAAAAATTTATGCTGGAAACTCAGGAACTTTAATGAGATTAGTATCTGGACTTTTATCCATGCAAGATTTTTCGTCAGAAATCTATGGTGATAAATCATTGATGAACCGCCCAATGGAACGTATTTGTAAACCCTTACGCGAAATCGGATGCAAGTTAGATACATTTAATGGTAGTCCACCAATTAAATTTTATCCGTCGAGCGAAAAAAAATCTTTTGAATATGAAAATACTTTAGCAAGTGCACAAGTAAAATCATGCATGATATTTGCTGCTATATGTCTTCAAGGGAAGTCTATTATAAAGGAACAAATAGCTACGCGTGATCACACTGAGAGACTCCTTTCATATTTGGACTATCCAATCAAAAAAGTTGACAACAATATTTGCATCATAGGCCAGGGAGATATAAATCCCAAAGAGATAAAAATTCCTAATGATATTTCATCAGCTGCATTCTTTATTGTAGCCGCTCTAATCAAAAAGAACTCAAGACTTACTATGAAAAACATAAATTATAATGATAGGAGAATAGGAATTATAAAAGTACTTAAGGAAATAGGTGCAAAGATAACTATAGATAACAAGAGGACTGAGACTAATGATACTGTCGTTGACATTACATCTCAATATAGTCAACTAGAATCAGTCAATATAAATGGCGAAATTATATCTGATCTAATTGATGAGCTACCGATACTTTTTATAGTTTGTGCAGCGTGTAATGGCATTTCTCAAATCAGTAATATTGAAGAGCTGAGATATAAAGAATCAGATAGAATTGAATCAATGGAAAAAGGATTAAATTTACTGGGTATTAAAACGGAGTCAACTCAGGATTCAATTAAGATACATGGTGGGAAGTTGAAAGGCGGTATAGTTGATAGTTGTGGTGATCACAGAGTAGCGATGGCGTTTTCTATAGCTGCTTTAATTTCGGAAAAACCAATAACTATTCTGAATACAAAAAATATATCTACCTCATTTCCTAACTTTTTAGATTTACTAATCGAAATCGGTGCGGAGTTGTATGAATCATAAATCTGCACGTGTCATAACTATTGATGGTCTTGCAAGCTCAGGAAAAACTTCCATTTCAAAAAAACTATCAGAAAAATTGGGATACTACTTTCTGGATAGTGGAATCTTATACAGGTCTGTTGCATATATCTGTTTAAATGAATCTTTAGAGGAAGATGTTAATGTACTCATTCATAAACTCGAAAACAATCTAGAGGTTATATCAAACGAAAACAAACATTTTACAGTTAAATATCTAGGTAAGGATATATCTAGGTATTTATATAATGAGGAGATTGGCGTTCATGCTTCGATAGTTTCTCAAAAACCTGAAATTAGAAAATTTTTGATGAATCTCCAGCACAATTGTGTTAAAAAGCCAGGATTAGTCGCTAATGGCCGAGACATGGGTACAAAAGTTTTTCCAGATGCAGATTTTAAATTGTTCATAATAGCTGATTTAGATATACGGGCTAAGAGAAGACTAAAACAACTAACTGATGCAGGAAAAGAAGCCTCTCTAGTAAAAATTACATCACAATTAGCTGAAAGAGATAAAAATGATAAGAATAGGAAGATATCACCTCTAGTAGCCCCAGATGGATCAGTAGAGATAGATTCTAGTAATCTAAATATTGATAGAATCCTTGATAAAATCCTTGAATTGTATAAGATATGATAGTTCTTAATTTATTGAGGTTTAAAATTTAATGCAGTCAGAGTTTGAAATACTTTTTAAAGATAGTGTCAAAGATATTGATATGACTCCAGGAAGTATGGTTAACGCTCAAGTGGTCGAAATTAGAAACGACTATATAATAATTAACGCAGGTCTTAAATCAGAAGGAATCATCCCAAAAAACCAGTTTCTAGATTCTAACGGCGAACTTGAGATTAAAATTGGCGATACCGTTGAAGTGATTCTTGATATGGTTGAGGATGGTTATGGTGAAACTATTTTATCAAGAGAGAAAGCTAAAAGAACAAAAGTATGGTCAGAATTAGAGAAGATTCAAAATACTCAAGAAATCATTCAAGGGAAGGTTTGTGGAAAGGTGAAAGGCGGATTCACGGTTGAGCTAATGAATGTTAAAGCTTTTCTTCCAGGTTCACTTGTAGATATTAGACCTAACAAAGAGGTAGATTATATCGAAGGAAAGACGCTGGATTTCAAAATAATTAAAATGGATAAACTTCGTAATAATATTGTCCTCTCTAGAAAAGCAGTATTATTGGATCAGACCTCAAGCCCTGATGAGGTTGCTGATAAGTATACCGAAGGGAAGGTCGTTTCAGGTTTTATAAAAAACTTAACTGATTATGGCGCATTTATTGATCTCGGTGGGATTGATGGTCTGTTACACATCACAGACATTTCATGGAAGAGAATCAATCATCCAAGCGAATTACTAAAAATAGGTGATGAGATTGAAGTGAAGGTATTAAAATACGATCCAGAAAAAAATAGAGTAAGTTTGGGTATGAAACAACTTCAGGACGATCCTTGGGATAAAGTCAAAGATACATTGGAACTAGGCAATAAGTATAATGGAAAGGTAACCAATATTGCCGAATATGGTGTATTTGTAGACCTTGGAGACAACATTGAGGGCTTGATAAGAACATCTGAGCTTAATTGGACGAACAAAAACATCAATCCAAATAAGATTGTTTCAATTGGCGAAGAGCTAGAAATAAAAGTAATTGAGATAGATGATGAAAAGAGGAGAGTGTCACTTAGTCTCAAACAATGTCTGGAGAATCCATGGAAGATATTCGAACAGAATCATAGTAAAGGCGATAAATTAAATAGTCAGATAAAATCAATTACCGATTTCGGTATATTTGTAGGTCTTGAGGGTGGTATTGATGGTTTGATTCATATTACGGACATATCAAAATCTGAAGATCAAGAGCAAGCAATACGTAAATATAAGAAAGGTGACGAGGTAGAGACAATCATTCTTTCCGTTGACTCAGATAGGGAGAGAGTCTCACTTGGCATAAAACAGCTAGAAGATGTCTGATAAGGATAATTTAAGCTAATGATTATAAATAAATCTGATATTGTAGCTTCGTTATCAGATGAGCTTAAATCTTATACTTCGTCTGACATCGATTATTCAATCAAAAAGATACTCTCATTAATGTCCAAATCACTATATTCGGGAGAAAGAATTGAAATCCGTGGTTTCGGATCGCACCGCCGCGCTGATGATCGGCAATCCGGACGATATGGGCATCTACAATCCCGAAATCCGCGAATGGGTGAAGATCGTCCATGAGGCCGGCGGTCTCTGCTTTTACGACCACGCCAATTTCAACGGGGTGATGGGCAAGCTGAGCGCCCGCGAGCTCGGCTTTGATGCCTGCATGTACATGCTGCACAAGACATTCGGCGCGCCGAAGGGCGGCAACGGCCCTTCCGTCGGCGCTTATGGATGCTCGGAGGAACTTGCCCGCTTTCTGCCGGGACCGCTCGTGATTAACGACGGGAATGGCTTCCGTTTCGATGACGATCGTCCTGAAGCGGCCGGCAAGATCCGGGAATATTTCGGCAACGCCCAGCAGGTGATGAAAGCCTATGCCTGGGTCGCGGCCATGGGGGCCGATGGCATCAATGAAGCCTCCGATCTCTCCGTGCTTGCCAACAACTACATGGACGCCCGGCTCTCACGGCTGCGCGGACTGTCCCGCTCCCATCCCCATATCGACGCGCCGCGCATGGAAATGACGCGCTGGTCGATGGAGCCGCTGCTGAAGGAAACCGGCGTCGGCGTACTCGACGTCCAGCGCCGCATTACCGATTACGGCATCGACGCCTTCTGGCTCAGCCACGAGCCTTGGATCGTGCCGGAACCGTTCACGCCAGAGGCTGGCGAGATGTGGTCGAAGGAGGATATCGATCGCTGGATCGATGCCCTCGCCGCCATCATTGATGAGGCCTATTCCGATCCGGATCTCGTCCG
>CAJWIW010000016.1 GCA_913041865.1 uncultured Gammaproteobacteria bacterium | reverse complement strand
AGTAAATAAAAACCAATAGGTCTATCTACTCTCATGAGTTCAAGATAAAGCTTTACTCTATTGATGGTTGAATTATATTTTTCCATCAAGCCCCATTTGAAAGTACTTGTGGACAATTGAATCTTGATTTTCGAGCAACCAATCTATATCCGGTTGGTTCGTCATTGCCTTATGTATTGCAGATGATGTTGCCTTTCTATGAATATCAAATAGTACTTTATGGTCTAAAGTGTCGTCTTTGGAAACAGATGGGTTAAGCCAAACTGATACAATTATTCCAAGATCATTCACTTTGTCTTTAGGAATATCATTATTTCTAATGGAATCAAGTACACCATTTGCAATGGCAGCTTGGACAGTACCCATTAGTATGTTTGTATATTTGTTATCATTAACTGTAACCTTGCTGACCATCAGTGTTGGTGGCCTAACCATGATATCAGTATTCATTATAGCCAAAACTTTTGAATGTCCTTTTGTTTGATTACCCATAAGGTTTGCAAAAGCTGTCCCAAAAGGTCCATCCATCTCACCTATCACAACTTCTGGCTCAGCTGCAGTACCAGGGGGACCTCCTGCCACAAGAGCTTCCCCTACTCTTAAAGTTATTTTTTCGCTCATAATTTTTTCCTTTCATATTTTTATGACTATAATATATGTTAAGTAAAAAAAATGAAAATATAATGATTAGATCTTTTGAAAATACTCATCCTGTTATCTCAAAATCAGCTTATATCGACGAACAATCTACTGTTATAGGTAATGTCAAAATAGGAGATGATAGTGCGATGTGGCCTCAATCTGTTGCAAGAGGTGATATTAATCCGATAATTATTGGTGCTAGAACAAACATTCAGGATGGCTCAATTATACATGTGACTCACAAAAGCGAATACTCAGTTGGCTTCAGTGCAATTATAGGCAATGACGTAACTGTTGGTCATTCTGTAATAATACATGCATGCCAAATTGGTGATAGGGTTTTGGTAGGAATGGGCAGTATTATTCTTGATGGAAGTGAAATTTCAAATGATGTAATGATTGGAGCTGGTTCATTAGTTAGTCCTGGAAAAAAACTTGAGAGCGGTTTTTTATATCTTGGGTCACCAGCCAAAAAAGTGAGAGAGCTTAATGAGAAAGAAAAAAAATTCTTATTGTATTCAGCGAAAGGCTACGTAGAATTAAAGAATAGATATATCACAAAGACCTAATCAATTGTTCAACTCTTTCAGTATCAGGTGAGAATTTATTCCAGATTTCATAGGACAAAGCTGCTTGGTTAATAAGCATACCAATACCGTCTAGAGCCTGAGATGCCCCTCTATTAAGAGACCATTCTTGAAATCTAGTCTGTTTACGTGAATAGAAAAGATCATAACTTATTGTATTATTATTAATTATACTCTCCGGAAAAGGTATTTCTGAATTAGTCATGCTTATAGGTGTAGTGTTGATTACCAATCCGTAGGAATCGCTGTCTGAGTAGTGTGAAATTTTCTTTCTTTTGTCAAACTTTCCAATAATTTTATCTACGTTATCTTGTGATCTACTCAGAATTGATATGCTTTTTACATCCTCGGAAGATAAAGTGTTTATGATGCTACGTGCTGAACCACCTGTACCTAATATAAGAATCTTCATATCTCTCATAATTATATTTTTTTTCTTCAAATCATTTATAAATCCCTGCCCATCTGTGTTAAATGCTTTAATTTTTCCATCGTCATACCAAAGTGTATTTGAGCACTGACAAATAGCACTTACCTCGTCTTTCTCATCAGCAAAATTATATGCTTGATCCTTAAATGGGATTGTCACGTTGGCACCAATTCCTTTTTTAGAGAAAAAGCTTTGTGCGTGTGTTTCGAAATCATCACTTTCAGGCTCTATAGCCTTATACTGAATATTGAGTTTTTGCTCTTTTGCAAATTCTTTGTGAATCATTGGTGATAAGCTATGACTAATAGGATTACCAAAAACAGCAAATTTTTTTACTTCATCCATTTTAATACTTCTTTAGCATAGTACGTAATAATTGCAGTTGCTCCTGCCCTTTTTATACATGCTAGCGCCTCCATGACAATTTTCTTTTCATTTAACCACCCTTTTTGTGATACAGCTTTAATCATAGAATACTCACCACTAACTTGATAGACAAATATTGGGACATTGAGTCTTTCTTTTATCCTTTGAACGATATCTAGGTAGGGCATTCCTGGCTTTATCATAACGATATCAGCACCCTCGTCTATATCAAGTTGCACTTCTCTTATCGCATCACCAATATTAGCGTAGTCCATTTGATAGCTATCTTTATTTTTGGAACCTAGATTCTTTGCTGAGCCAACAGCATCTCGGAATGGCCCATAAAAATTAGATGAGTATTTAGCTGAATAAGAGAGTATCATAGTGTCAGTAAACTTGTTCTTCTCTAGTGCGTTTCTAATTTTCAAAACTCTTCCATCCATCATATCTGATGGTGCTATTATATCTGCACCTGATTTTGCATGACTTAATGCTTGTTTTACTAAGATTTCAACAGTTTCATCATTTAAAATTTTTCCCTTTTTCGAAAGTAACCCATCTTGGCCATGTGTCGTGTAAGGATCTAGAGCGACATCACTGATAATTACACTATCTGGTACCTTATTTTTGATTTCTCTGATCGCTCTTTGAATAAGCCCATCATCGTTATGTGCTTCAGTTGCTTGAATGGTTTTCTTCTTCTTTTCAATTTGAGGAAAGAGAGCTACTGCACCAATACCATTTTTCGTTAATGACCGTACTTCTTTAATTGCCATATCAATTGATAATCGATCAATACCAGGCATCGATGTTATTCTTTGCCTTTTGTTTTTTCCTTCAATGATAAAAATTGGCTGGATTAAATCTGAACCACAGAGATTTGTCTCACGAACAAGTTTTCTAATCCCATTCGTTGACCTCAGTCTTCGCATTCGTATATTTGGAAATGTTTTTTTCATATTTAACTCTAATATTTTTTATTTTAAGAGAAGATGGTATATTTATCTATCAAGAATTGTAACATTGGAGGTTTTATGAGCATTTGGCATGAGGAATTTACCCTTGACCATGTAATTTCGTTGAGAAATAACAATATCAATAAACACTTAGGCATCGAATTCATTGAATTAGGAGATGATTATATTGTTGCAAGAATGCCAGTTACAGATGAAACAAGACAGTCACGTGGAGTTCTTCATGGTGGTGCTTCCTGTGTTCTTGCTGAATCACTTGGCAGTATCGCATCTAACATGTGTATAAATATGAGAAAACAAAAAGCAGTAGGTCTAGAGATAAATGCTAATCATTTACGACCTGTCGCAGATGGCTATGTCACTGGGACTACAACTGCTGTAAGTTTAGGGAAAAGTGTGCATGTTTGGAATATTGATATAAGGAATGATCAAGGTAAGATGAATTGTGTATCTAGGTTAACAACTGCTATTGTAAATTTAAATGATAAAGATGCACAGACAAATACAAAGCTTTTAGAAACTTTGCTTAATGAGAACTAAATATATTTCTTGAGCTCCTGTTCAAATTTTTTAAAAATCTTACTCTTATTTGATGACCACATCACATTTGGGGGAAGCGACATTAGTATTGACTCTGCTCTTCCGCCAGACTGAAGACCAAACACAGTTCCACGATCATATAATAAGTTAAATTCAACATACCTACCTCTTCTAAAAAGTTGAAACTCTTTGTGTTTTTTCTCATACTTAATATTACATCGATTCTTCACGATTTGACTATAGCTGCTCAAGTATGTATCCATAACATTAGATAAGTAAGCAAAGTATGACTCTTTGGGTAATTCATTGAGATTATCAAAGAAAATACCCCCAACTCCTCTTTTCTCTTTTCTATGCTTTAGATAAAAATATTCGTCACAATCTTTCTTGAATTTCTTGTAAAGACTTTTATCTAGTTCATCAGTTATTATTTTCGCATTCTTATGCCAATAATTGACATCATCAGCAAAAGGAAAGTATGGCGTGAGATCATATCCACCGCCAACCCACCAAGATTTATCACCAAGTTCAAAATATCTGATATTTAGGTGAGAACATGGAACAAATGGGTTTTCAGGATGTATAACAATTGAAACTCCTGTAGCTGAGAAGTTTCTTGCTTTTGATTTTATTTTTGTTGATAAGGCTGATCCAGGAATAATTTTACCTGTTATTGACGAAAAATTTACCGCTCCTTTTTCTATTATTTTACCATTTGCTAGCTCTACACTTTGTCCACCACCTTTCTCTTTGTATTTCCAGTTTGTTCGATTGATTTTGACATTTTTATCAAAACCTCTGAATACTTTAATGGCTTTGGAATGGAGCCCTTTAAAAATTCTCTCTGCGTCCTTATAACTCATAATTATCCTCTAATCACTTTCCCTGTTTCTAAATCTCTAATGACACTCGGTTTGAGTTCATTTCCTAGACAACCCTCTACTATAAAATCAACTTCGTTATCAAAAGTATCTCTGATCTTCTCAATTTTCGTTATAGGGTCATCCATACTCTTGTTTGCACTTGTTGATATAATTGGTTTGTCAAAATTGTTACAAATACTTGCAACAGTGGTATGTGCAGATACTCTTATTGCTACTTTTTTACTTACTTTATCATATAACCATTGCGGACAAGTGCTTGAAGCAGGTAATAGCCATGTAGTATGCCCTGGCCATGAATCAATAACAGATTGATTTATTGTGTTATGATCAACAAGATGCTCAATTTGTTTTATGTCAGAGGCAATGAGTATCATTGGTTTATTGTTTGGCCTGTTCTTAATTTCGTACACTTTTTTGACAGCGTTATAGTTATATGGATCACAGCCAATTCCATAAATACTCTCGGTTGGATACGCAATTATTTTACCTGTTTTTAGATAATTTACAGACTCTAAGGGACTGCCCACTCTCATTTTCTTCGAGCACTAAATCTTCTTCGACCTTTTCTTTTTGGTGCATTTTTTATCATATCTACACAAACACTCTCAATCAGAGTTTTTGGGTCTACATCTTTTGGCACTCTAGCATTAACTTTCCCGTTTGTGACATACGGGCCATATGGACCATTTAGTACTTTTATTCCAGATTCTTCAAAAATATTAATTTCCTTATTAGCATCAATCTCTCTTTTTTCTTTTATCATTTCAATAGCTTCATTTTCTGTAATTTCAAATATGTTTTTATCTTTTACTGAGACATTTGTTTTCTTACAGTTAACATACGGCCCAAATGGTCCAATATTGATGAGGATATCTGTATCATCAAAGGTACCAATTTTACGAGGTAGTTCAAAAAGTTGTAAGGCGTCGTCTAATGTGATGGCGTCAATATTCTTTTTTTGGTGTGGCATTAAAGCTGCCCACTTTGGTTTCTCCTCGTCCTCTTTTGTTCCCATTTGAATAGTTGGACCATACTTTGTAAGTCTTACAGTAATTGGTCTTTTAGTTTCAGGGTGAATGCCTAGATTCTTTAGTTCTCTTTGTTCAGAGATATCTACTGTCTCTAGTTTATTTTCTAAGTTTGTTCTAAATGGTTCATAAGTGTTTTTTATACAACTTATTGCATCTTTGTCACCGTTTGCAATTTCATCAAGATTATTCTCAAGTCTTGCTGTAAATTCAAAGTCGACCAAGTCTTTACTGAAATGCTTGGTTAGAGTATCGCAAACAACTCTAGCAAGTGCAGTTGGTTGGAAATTACTCTTATCAGGATCTACATAGTTACTTTCTAGTATTTTGGATATGATTGTTACATATGTAGACGGTCTACCTATACCTAGTTCTTCTAACGCTTGAATGAGGCTAGCTTGATTGTATCTAGGTGGAGGTTGTGTGAATTTTTGCTCTAAATTTATTGATTTTATCTTAAGCTCATCGCCTGTTTTGATATCTTCCAAAATTTTTTTATTGATCTTATCTTTTTCATCGTTATCTGATAAATCATATATTTCTTTGAAACCATTTTCTTTTAAAAATGATCCTGAGTATCTAAATTCGTATTTATCACTTAAGTCAAATTCCAACGTTACTTGGTTATACACAGCATCAGTCATTTGTGATGCTACAGTTCTTTTCCATATAAGGTCATAGAGTTTATATTCTTGATCCTCTAAGTATTGTTTGACTTTTTCAGGAGTATTATCAATAGAGGTAGGCCTTATTGCTTCATGAGCTTCTTGAGCATTTTTTACCTTTTTGGAGTATTTTCGTTCATCTTCTGATTTAAATTGAGGATGTTTTTTACTAAGGTAGCCGTCAATATCTTTTAGACAATCTTTAGATAAAGTTGTGGAATCAGTTCTCATATAAGAGATAAGACCCACAATGTTATCACCACCTAATTGCATTCCTTGATATAATCTCTGAGCAATACTTGAAGTTTGTCTTACAGAAAAACCTAGTGTAGAGTATGCAGTTTGCTGTAATGATGCGGTTGTAAATGGAGCTTTAGGCTTCATACGTCGATCTGAGGTTTTTGTATTTTTTACAACTATGTTTTTTTCTTTTGATAAAGATTTTTTAATCTCTTCAGCCATAGTTTGATTTTCGATATTTGTGATATTTTTTTGTTTAACCTTATTTCCATCTATTGAGACTAAGTCTAAATCGATACAATTTTTGTCCTTGCATGCATTTAATGCCACTAACCAATATTCTGTTGGATTATAGTTATCAATCTCTCTTTCTCGCTCGACTATTAGTCTCAAGGCAGGGCTTTGAACTCTCCCACCTCTTGCAAGTCTACTTACTTTTTTCCATAAAAATTCTGAAATATCGTATCCCATCAGATAATCCAGTGTTCTTCTTGCAACATAAGCATTCCAGAGGTCATCAGATATCTCTCTTGGATTTTGAATTGCCTCAGAGACCGCAGTTTTAGTTATTTCATTAAATGCTACTCTGTAAGTTTTTTTCCCTTTCAGAATCTTTGCTTTATCGAGAATTTCATATATGTGTTTTGATATCGCCTCTCCTTCTCTGTCTGGATCAGTTGCAAAGTAGACATTATCGGCTTTCTTTGATGCTTCTTTTATGTCTTTCATTACATCTTTTTTGTCTTTTGATATTTTCCATACGGGTTCGTAGTTATTTTCCACATCGATTCCTTTTCGTGAGCTTGCCATTAGGTCTCTGACATGACCAACAGATGCCAATACTTTAAAATCCTTACCAAGAAATTTTTCAATGGATTTTACTTTAGTTGGTGATTCTACGATAAGTAAATTTTTCATTATTTGTTTAACATTAAATATATATTTTTTTACTTTATACTATTAAAATGATTAACATTACAATAGATTTTTGATTTTTTTTATAAATGAGTGCTTTAGAAATATTACATTTTCCTGATTCTAGACTGCGTCAGATTGCAGAAAATATAACGGTTTTCGATGAAGAATTAGTAAGTTTAGCTCACAAAATGCTCGAAACTATGTATCAATCAAAAGGTATTGGCTTGGCTGCCATCCAAGTAAATATTAAGAAGAGGTTGATAGTAATAGACGTCAGTGAGACCAGAGACAAGCCTTTATTTTTGATAAATCCTGAAATATATGAAAAAAATAACAAAATTGAATCGGAGGAGGGTTGTCTATCTGTACCTGGGTTTTATGATAAAGTAGAAAGGTACAATAATATCAAGTATAGAAGCTGTGACTTTCAAGGTAATAGTCAAGATTATGAGGCTGAGGGACTATTAGCAGTTTGCATACAACATGAGATTGACCACTTAAATGGAAAACTTTTTGTAGACTACTTGTCTGATTTAAAAAGAGATCGTATCGCGAAAAAAATTCAAAAACTAAGTGCTCAAGGTAAACTACCATCTAGAAAGGATGTTCCATATTCAATATAAAATCGGAATCAAAATTGAAAATCATTTATTTTGGTAGCCCTGACTATTCGCTTATTGTCTTCAAAAGACTTTTAGATAGCTCACACAACATAGTTGCAACTGTTACTCAAGATACAAAAAAAGGACGAAGAAATAAGCGAGAGAAGACGCCAGTTGGTTTATTTAGTGAAATAAATTCTATAGACACATTTTACCCCGCAGATTTGAATAACGATGACTTCCAAAGAACAATAAATCAATATGATCCAGATTTAATTATCGTATATTCGTATGGAAAAATCTTACCTAAAAAAATCCTCGATATTCCAAAATTAGGTTCTATAAATATACACTGTTCAATCTTACCCAAATGGAGAGGAGCATCACCGATACAAAGGGCAATTCAGAGTGATGATAAAACAACTGGGGTGTCTTTTTTTTCTATGCATGCAGAAGTTGATACGGGAGAGATAGTATCCTCTTGTATAGTTGATATAGATGATTCCCACAACACCAAATCTCTTCAAATTGAGTTATCTAATATTGCAGGGAATATGATAGATAGTGTAATAGATGCTGTATCTAGTAATAGTAAATTAGTTAAACAAAAGGAGTCAGATGCCTCATATGCTAAAAAGATTACTAAGGATGAAGCAAGAATTTCATGGACAAGTACTTGTAGAGAAATTTTTTGTAAAGTCCGTGCGTTTATCGAATGGCCAGTAGCTGAAGCAGTTATACTAAATGAAATTATTAAGATATATGATGTAGAGTATGAAATATGTAACCATAATAGTGGTGTTGGTGAAATATTAGAGCTGAGTGCTGATCATTTATCAGTGAGAGCTGTTGATGGTATTATTAAAATTCGAAAATTACAATTCCCCGGTGGTAAGCCGATTACAGCATCTGACCTAAAAAATTCTAATTCTGTCATCAGTAAAAACATAAAAAAAATATTAGAAAAATAGAGTATTTTGGTCTTAATTTCTATCTTGATTGGTGTAGAATAAAGTCAAATGTTCTTAGACATAACATAACATGAAAAAAATCATAGTCTTTGGTGGTGGGCAAGTTGGATCTTCTGTCGCTAAGATATTATCTGATGATGGCAACGATATCACACTCGTAGATGTTGATAAGTCTGTTCTGGAAAATCTTAAAGAGCAGATTGATATCAAAACTATTCATGGTTTAGCATCACATCCATCCATACAAAGACTTGCTGACGCAGATAATTCCGACATGGTAATAGCTGTAACAGGAAATGATGAAGTAAATATGGCAGCTTGTCATGTAGCAAAAAACATTTTCAATGTACCCAAAAGGATTGCAAGATTAAGAGCAAATGAATACTTAAACGATGAAGATGGGTTTCAGAAGAAATTCTTCTCTATCAACGACGTTATCAGTCCTAACATATTAGTGACTGACTATGTGAAAAACATCATAGACCATCCAGGCGCATTTCAAGCGTTCAAGTTTGCTTACGGCAAAGTACATGTAATTGCAGCTACAGTTCTGTCAAATGGACCATTAGCTAGAAAAAGATTATCTGAATTTAGAGATCATCTTCCTAACGTTGATGTAAAAGTTGTAGCTATATTTCGTGAAAAGAAATATTTAATTCCAGATGATGATACTTTTATTATGCCGGATGACGACGTACTTTTCATAGCTACTGAGGAAAATATGCGTTTTATGAGTGAGTTGAGAAAAATGACAGATGAACCACACAATGTAATGATTGCTGGTGGGGGTAGAGTTGGTTCAGCATTAGCTAAAAAGTTAGAGGATACTTATAATCTTAAACTCATTGAGAAAGATAAGTTAATTGCTAAGAATATTTCTGAGAACCTCTCTTCTACAGTTGTATTGAATAATGATATCGCAGATGAGACGATGTTAAAAAATGAGAATATAAACGATGTTGATTATTTCTGTGCAGTAACAAGTGACGACCAAGCAAATATATTATCTGCAAAACTAGCAAAAGACATGGGAGCTGGAAAAACTATAGCTATAGTAAATAAATCATCTTACCGAAATTTAGTCTCTAAGGAAATTGACGTGGTAGTCTCACCAGAAGACGTTACAATCGGATCACTTTTAGCATCAGTTAGAACAAGTGACATTGTTAGTGTAAATAGAATTGGTAACATTGATGGAGAGGTGATGGAGATAGTTGCACATGGTGATAAGAAAACCTCCAAGCTTGTAGGAAATAGAATATCTCAACTGCAATTACCGAAGTCTATCGTAATCGGAGCCGTTGTAAGAGACGATAGTGTGATATTAGCAAATGAGGATATAGAAATTCAAGATGAGGATCACATCATAATATTTGCTTTTGACAAGAAAGAACTACCAACTATTGAAAAACTTTTCCAGGTAAATGTAGGCTTTTTTTAATATATGAATTACGCGTTGATACAAAAAACTATAGGCATGATGATATTAGTTTTTGCCGTCATACTTATTATTCCAATAAGTATTTCAATAATCTATAACGATGGAAATACCTCTTCCTTTATTTATTCTTTTACAATTATTTTCTTATTTGGATCTTTGCTTTTCTTCCCTAATCAGAGTAATAGCTTTGATTCTAGTATTAAAATTAAAGAAGGATTTCTAATAGTGGTGCTCTTTTGGGTTCTATTGAGTTTCCTTGGAAGCTTCCCATTCATGTTCGATATTAATTTATCGATGAGTTTTGCAGATGCTTTTTTTGAATCTGTTTCTGGATGGACAACCACAGGCGCAACAATTATTAGTAATCTAGACGACCTCTCCCCTTCAATTTTAATTTATCGTCAGCTTTTGCAGTGGTTGGGCGGAATGGGTATTGTCGTCTTAGCACTCGCTGTCTTACCTATGTTGGGTGTTGGTGGTATGCAACTATACAAAGCCGAATCAGGCGGTCCAATTAAAGATAATAAAATCTCTCCAAGAATTGCTGAGACTGCTCAAAATTTGTGGAAGGTCTATTTAGGACTTACACTTTTGTGTGCAGCAGCATACTATCTTGCAGGAATGAATATATTTGATGCAATCGCACATAGCTTTTCAACTATTGCTATCGGAGGTTTCTCAACTCATAACCAGAGCATTGCGTATTTTAATAGTTTTGAGATTGAACTTGTATGCATGATTTTCATGTTTCTGTCTGCATTAAATTTTATTCTTCATTTTCACTCACTTAAGAGCCGAAGTCTCAAAATATACTTTAAGGATGTTGAATTTAGATTATATATTCTACTTATCGTGGTATTTTCATTTTTACTTCTTCTCTATACATCTTTTTTTTATGCTAACGAGATTTCAGTAATGGGTATTCTTTTTCAGGTAATTTCTTTCATAACCACCTCTGGATTTGTATCAATGTCCTATGATGATTGGCCAGTTTCAATAATTAGTATACTCATCTTTTTAAGTTTTTTAGGCGCGTGCGCCGGATCAACTGGAGGTGGCATAAAGATTATAAGAATCCTTTTTATATTGAAAGAATTGAAGAGAGGTCTCATAAAAATTATACATCCATCAGCAGAGGTTCCAATTAAAATTAATGATCAAGCTGTAAACGAGAATATCTCAAATAATATTCTTCTTTTTTTCATTTTTTATATAATCTCATATATTTTTTTATCACTCATTTTACTCTTGATGGGACTTGACGCCACAACTGCATTTTCATCTGTAGCAGCGTGTTTGAACAACTTAGGACCAGGAGCTGGTAGTGTTATAGATAACTACAGCTCAATTAATACAGCTACAAAATATCTTCTCTCGTTCACAATGTTACTTGGTAGACTTGAGATATACACTCTACTCATTATTATGACACCTTACTTTTGGAAATATTAGATCTATATGAATAAAGATAAACCATTCTGTTCCATTAATAACATGTTAGATATAAAACCATCTGATGCAGAGAGGTTTACTACTGATTATCTTTATCCTCGCTATTGGATTACTTGGGTGGTTTTGACTTTATCTTTTTTTATAAACATTTTACCGAATTCATTGAGAGTAAGTATCGGGGGTAGAGTCGGGGATATTCTTTACAGGACTAATGAAAAAAGACGACAGATAGCCTCAAGTAATCTATCACTATGCTTTAAAAATAAATCAAAGGAAGAGATTGATTTAATTACTAGAGAATACTTTCAGAATCTTGGAAGATCATTTCTGGATATGTCGATCTTGTGGTGGCGGAGTAGCTCATCACTAAGGAAATCATGTGATGTTGAAAACATTGAATTACTTCAACAGTCTCTTAAAAAAGGGAAAGGCGTTATTCTCTTAACTGTCCATTCAACATCCTTAGACTTTGGTGGGAGATCTATCTCAAACTTTCCTGTCATAAGTATGTATAAACCCTTCAGGAATAAGCTGATTAATTGGTTAATAGGGAGATCCAGATGTAAAAGTGACGATAATGCAGTAATATTCTCTAGAGATAACTTTCCATTCAAAACATTAGTCAAAAGTCTAAAAGAGCCAAATATTTTTTATTATATTGGTGACGAAGACCTGAGTTTAAAAGAATCCGAATTCGCTGATTTTTTTGATGACAGAAAAGCTACATTGTTAACAATAAGGAAATTAGCTCAACTTACTAGTTGTACTATTATACCCTGTATAAATGTCTACGACAAAAGTACAGAAAAATATGTGACATATATGGAGGATCCTGTTACTGACTTTCCCTCAGATTCACCCAGTAAGGATGCACGTACTATTAATAGTTGTTTTGAAAGATTGATTTCTAAGAGAGTTGATCAGTACATGTGGAGTTTAAGGATTTTTCAAAATCGTGAAAAAGGAAAAAAATATCCATACTGAATCAAATATCTAAAACTCTAATCTATTTTTTCCATTGGTTATAGCATAAAATATATATGTGAATCTTTTCAATCCTATAAAACCTTATTTAGAATTCTTCTTAGATGTAGGTGATGGTCATTCGTTATATGTCGAGGTATCTGGTAATAAAGATGGAATTCCCGTACTTTTTCTTCATGGAGGGCCAGGTGCTGGAAGCAGTGAAGTCTATAGAAGGTTTTTTAATCCAAAAAAATATAAAATAATAATATTTGATCAACGAGGTTGCGGTAAATCAAAACCTTTTGGAGTCTGTGAGAACAATTCAAGCGAAAAATTAATTGATGACATAAAAAAGATACTTCATCACCTTAATATACAAGAGGTAGTTATCTATGGGGGGTCATGGGGATCAACACTTGCTCTTCTCTACTCTGAAAAATATCCCGAATCCGTCAAGACACTGGTATTAAGAGGTATCTTTCTTTGTCGGAAGTCTGATATCCAGTGGTTTTATCAAAAAGGCGCAGATTCAATATTCCCTGATTATTGGAGAGACTTCATAAAAGACATCCCTGATAGTGAGATGAATGATATATTAACTGCTTTTTACAATCGTATTCATTCTCAAAATACACCCATATCCAAGCAATTTTGTAAGCAATGGTCAATTTGGGAGGGAAACTGCTCATCACTTAAACCTAATGCAGAAGTAGTAGATCAATTTGACAAATGTGCAATCTCACTTGCTAAAATTGAAACACATTTTTTTAAAAATAATTGTTTTATCGAAGAAAATCAAATTATCAAAAATATCGATAAGATAAAACATATTAAATGTTATATAGTACATGGCCGCTACGATATTGTATGTCCATTCAATCAGGCTTATGATTTACATTGTCATTATGATAATTCTGAGCTAAATATTATTAAAGATGCCGGACATTCACTTTTAGAGCCTGGAATTACAAGAAGAATTCTAGAAATCTTTGAGGAGTCACTAAATTTTGATTAGGCTTATCCTACTAACACTTTTACTGCACTCTTGTAATAGAACGATTGAACCTAATTATTCAAGAGAATTAAATTTGAACGAACAATTTGTTCAAGAACAGTTTGATTCTGAACTTGTCGATATTGAGCTGAGCGATAATACTAGTTTTGCAATGCTACAAAATATCAAAGCTACAGGGGTGCCCATTCTTTTACTTCATGGAAGAGGTCTTTATCCTAATGAGCCGCTTGTAATGAATCCTATTAGAGAAGGTCTTGAATCTGAGTATAATATATTTTCTATTCAACTACCTGTTCTAGAGAAAGGCGCGACATATTATGAGTATCAAAAAATATTTTCATATTCTGATGAGCGGATATCTAGAGCATTGGAGAAAATATATTCAGAATATGGAAAAGTCATTGTAGTAGCACATAGTTGTGGTGCACACATGTTGTCCTCATATTTAGCCTCACAAGAAGGGCGGTATCTAGAGTCAGTAGTGCTCCTAGGTGCTGGAGCGGTTGATAAAGATCAGACTGCAATATTTTTCGATTATAGCTCCGTAGATTTTAGATTATTGAACATTTATGGAGAATTTGATCATAATTCTGTTCTAGAACATAACGACTATTTAGTATCCCTAAAATCAAATAACATAACTAATCAGATGGTGAACAATGCCGATCATTATTATCGAGATCAAAATGAAAGTCTTTTATTAATTCTAAAAAAATGGCTTATATCACGCTAATATGTTATAGATAGCATATGAAAAATCGAGAAGCTAAAGTCGAGAGAAACACCAAGGAAACTCAAATCGTCGCTAGCGTAGATTTAGACGGGAATGGAGAAGCAGACCTCAAGGCAGATTTGCCTTTTCTAGAGCATATGCTTGAACAAGTTGCCAGGCATGGCATGATGGATTTAAAGATTCATGCCCGTGGAGATCTACAAATAGATGCTCATCATACCGTTGAGGATATTGGAATTGTATTAGGTCAAGTAATTGATAAAGCACTCGGTCAAAAATTAGGAATAAACAGATTTGGATCATCCTACGTCCCTTTAGATGAATCTCTATCTAGAGTAGTTTTAGATTTCTCAGGGAGACCAGGTCTGCAGTACAACGTTTCCTACCCAAGATCAAGAGTAGGTGAGTTTGATGTAGATTTGTTACAAGAATTTTTTCATGGTTTCGTTAATCATGCGAAGGCAACAGTACACATTGACAACTTAAGAGGGGCAAATTCGCATCATATTGCAGAGACCATCTTTAAAGCTTTCGGTAAAGCGCTTAAGGTTGCAGTAGCACTTGATCCAAGGAATCTTAATAAAATACCTTCAACGAAAGAAAAGCTTTAATGTCAAAAATTTCTGTTATTGATTATGGTATGGGTAACATCCACAGTGTAGCTAAAGCACTATATAAAGTTTGTGGCAAAGAGCATAAAGTAGTAATCACAAGTTCAATAAATGAGATAGACTCAAGTGACAAAATTGTATTCCCCGGACAAGGCGCAGCAAAATTCTGCATCAATAATCTACAAAGCAAACTAGATATAGTTAGATTGAAAGAATTGATATCTAAAAAACCTTTTCTCGGAATATGCATGGGCTTGCAGATTTTAATGTCATTCAGTGAAGAGGATAATACTGAATGTCTCAATATATTTGATGGACGCGTTCAACGCATACAATCCTCAAATGAGGACATAAAATTACCCCATATGGGCTGGAGCAGAGTTAATTTCACAAAAGATAGCGCTCTAACAGATCAGATCGACAACAACACATTTTTTTATTTTGTACATAGTTATCATGTGAGTACTTCCTCTAATGAAGATGTAATGTCCTTCACAGAATATGGTTGTAAATTTATTTCATCATTACAAAAAGATAATATAATTGCTGTACAATTTCATCCTGAAAAAAGCTCAATCAATGGTCTGAAATTATTGAGTAATTTTATTAATTGGAGAATATGAATGAAGATATTA
>CAJWIW010000015.1 GCA_913041865.1 uncultured Gammaproteobacteria bacterium | reverse complement strand
AGAGTAAACCCTTTCTCAGATTTTATGGATAAAATTCTAGGTTTTTTCAAAAAAAGTTAACCGGGTGGCCAACCGAATGGTCGCCCAGCAAGTATGTGTATGTGTAAGTGAAATACTGTTTGACCAGCATCTGCACCATTATTGATAACCAATCTATAGTCATTTAAATTGAGTTTTTTTGTTATGTGTGTTGCAGATAACATCAAATGACCAAGTAGGTCTTTATCAGTCTCTTGTGATTCTGATAATTTAGATATATGTTTTCTTGGTATTACCAAGATATGTGTTGGAGCTTGAGGACTTATATCATTGAACGCAATACATTTCTCATCTTCATAAACAATATCAGCAGGGATCTCTTTGTTTATTATTTTAGAGAATATTGTATCAGTCATTAAAACTTCCTTTTATGCATATATTCATATTTTAATTTTTCTAGATCAGCAGACGGCATTGCAGCGGGCTTGCTATCTGAATTTTCTTTGTTTAAAAGTTTTTTGATAAGGTCGTTATTTTCTTTTTGAAGTTTTATTAGCGTTTTAAAAAATACAATACCATTTATCAAAGTTAGGATCACCATAATTAATAAAAGACCAGCTACTATTTCCATTATTTCATCTCCTTAATTGTTGAGAGAACTTCCTCCACGTGGCCTTTAACTTTAACATTATTCCAAATAGCGACCACTTTTGATTTTTTATCAATAAGAAACGTACTTCTGTCGACCCCCATATATTTTCTCCCATATAAACTTTTTTCCTTAATAACATCGAATAATTTACATATTTTTTCATCGGGATCAGAAATCAGAGGAAATTTAAAATTGTACTTATCGATAAACTTCTTATGTGATTTGATAGAATCTCTTGAAATACCAACGATATCCCACCCAGCTCTTCTAAATTTTGTAATGTTATCATTAAACTCAATACTCTCTGTGGTACATCCAGGAGTCATATCTTTAGGGTAAAAGTAAAGAACTAAGTTTTTATCAAGAAAATCTGAGAATTTTTTCCTAGTGGGTATTGTCGATTCGACTTCAAAGTTTTTTATTTTTGATCCAATTTTAATTTTCATTTGTATCCTCCTTCAACTCTCTTGCTTCATCCAAGAGCATAATTGGTATTCCATCAACTATTGGGTACGCTAGTTTAGATTCTTTGCAAATAAGTTCCATTTTGTCTTTGTCGAGTTCTAATTTACCGCCTGACTTAGGACATCTTAATATTTCAAGTAGGTAATCATTCATATCTTAGATATTATCTATTATCGCTATCATAAATCAATCATATTTAGAACCATCTTCCGGTTTTCTGCATGTATTGTTTGTATGATTCGCCAAATTTCTGACTTAGGTAGACTTCTTCTCTCTCTATTACGCCATAGCGATAGACTAAGTAAGTGAATAAAGTGAAGAATATTATGTGTACCATACTAAGAATCATTCCTAAACCAATCTGAAACAAAATCAGGCCTAGATACATAGGGTTACGAGTGTATTTGTAGATACCATCGCAAAAAATTTGAGTTGAACTTGAAGTGGGATTAGGGTCCTCTGAATTTGACCTAAATTTTCTTAGAGCACTAGATATAATAATCACAGCTATAATAATAAATATTAACCCTGCTTCCTCACTCCTTAATAGATCAAAAAATTCAGGTATTTTATATAATTGCAAATAATACATATTAGTCGTTGCTAACATGAAACCACAATTTGATGAAAAGAGGAAGATTATTGGTGGAAATGAAATGACCTGAGCCGCATCAATCTCATTTTTATGAAAAAAAATATGTATAAAAAAAACAAACAAAAATAGTGGGACCGAAGATTTAAGTGACAAGTAGTATGCATTTTCTATAATCATTTGTGTGTCACCAAGATACCACTTGAAAAAGATAAAATAATTATACATTGAATAAAGAAACAATATGTAGAGTATATTCTTCAATAATACTTCGAAGATTAGATTTTTTTTAAACATATTTCGCTATCTCGATAAACTGATTACAACTCAGCTGTTCAGGTCTAATTCTTTCATCACCAATAATATGATATATATCATATAATGAGATACTATCTTTTAGTGATGTTTTAATCATTTTTCTTCTTGATACAAATGCTTGAGTGACGATTTTCTTAAAATTCTCTCTATGATTATCATCGATGAACACTGCTTGCTTTGGAACTAACCTCAAGTACGATGACCACACTTTTGGTTTTGGCTCAAATACGTTTGGTGAAATATCAAATAATTTAGTCACTTCGTAATTAGCTTGAACCATAACACTTATTCGACCGTATTGTTTATTCCCTGGTCGAGCTGATATCCTATCAACCATTTCTTTTTGAAGCATAACATGTATATCTTGGATTTTAATTTTAGAGTTTAGTAGAAAGAAAATTATTTCAGTCGCAATGTTATATGGTAAATTACCGATTACTCTTATCTTGCCATCAACATATTTTTCTAGTTTTATTTTCAGCACATCATGATTTACGACAGTGATTTTATTATTCTCATTTAATGATTCACTCAGCTTAATTGATAGTCTTTGATCTTTTTCAATAACAAGTAGCTTAGCAATTTTATTAATTAGAGGATAGGTTAGCGCTCCTTCTCCAGGTCCAATTTCCAGAAAACTATCTGAAATCAAGGGGGACACTTTGTTTAGAATTTTATTTATTACATTTTTATCGATAAGGAAGTTTTGACCAAGAGATTTTTTGTGTTTATGCATTGCTTATTTTTTTTGCTACCTTTATGGACTCTACAAAACTAGATATATCAACTTTTCCTGTGCCAACGAGGTCTAGAGCCGTACCGTGATCTACTGACACTCTAATTATTGGCAAACCAAGTGTTATATTTACTGTTGTCTTGAAGTTATCAAACTTGATGACCGGCAACCCTTGATCATGAAACATAGTTAAAATAACATCATACTCCATTACATTTTTTTCTAAGAATGCAGTGTCTGCTGGCACAGGCCCATCAATTAGAATACCCTCAGCATTGAGCTTGCGAACAGTTGGCTCGAGAATTCGTGATTCGTGCTTTCCTAACATCCCATCCTCGCCCGCGTGAGGATTGAGTCCTGTCATTAAAATTTTAGGTCTTTTAATCTTAAACCTCATTTTCATATCATGATTAATTATTTTTACTGTCTCACTGATTGATCTTTTAGTTATATGTTTTGATATTTCATCTAATGGGACATGTGTTGTGTGAAGCGCAATTTTCAATTTTTTATTCATGAGCATCATTACAGATTTACAATCACAAATGTCAGCTAAAAATTCAGTATGGCCAGATATCTTAAAACCACCTTTATTAAGAACAGATTTGCTTATAGGTCCTGTCACCATCCCACCAGCATATCCTTGTTTACATAATTCAGCTGCAAGTTGGATTGTTTTGATGACATAGCCTGCATTTTTAGGATTTAATTTTCCAGGAGTATTTCTTATATTCAGTTCAACTGGAAGAACATTAATACAACCTTTGCCACTAATAAGATCAGAATCTATGTTGTCGAGTATGTTAAGAGATATTTTCCTTTTAATTTTCTTGGCACTTTGTTCTAGCAGTGTTGGATCTGCGATAATTATAGTCTTTTTATCTAAATATTTTTCAGAAAGCAACACGCCTAAGTCTGGACCTATGCCGGCTGGCTCACCTAACGTGATTAATATTTTTTTCAATCTAAAATTCCTTAATTTCTATAAATGCCTGATCTTTCAATTTTGCTTTCCAATTATCTTTTTCTCGTTTGGCCTTATTGGCTCTAATAGTATTAGCTATATTATTTCTTATAATAGATCTTGCATCATCGACTGTTCTTTTATTTTCTACGTATAGTATATGCCAGCCAAACCGTGTGGAGAAAGGATCGCTGATAGTGTTTAAGGGAGTATTCTCCATAACAGAAGAAAACTCTGCAACTAAATTTTTTGATCGTTGCCAGTTCAAATCCCCACCATTATATGCAGAGGCAAGGTCTGTAGAGTACTTTTTTGCACTATCCGCAAATTCCTCTACGTTTGATATCTTATTTCTAAGCTCAAAGAGTTTCTCTTTTACTTCTCTGTCAGATGTCATAGGATCTGGCTTTATTAGTATATGTCTAACTTTATACTCATCTATGTAAGCTATACTCTGATTTTTAGCAGATAATACCTTCAAAATATGATATCCCTTCGAGCTACTAATGATTTCTGTGTATTCCCCAGGATTTACATTTTTGAGCGCATTGATATAGAGACTAGGCAGGTTGTCTATGTTAACTATTCCTAAATTTCTAATCTTAATGTTATGTTGGTTGTACTTTTCTTTGGTTTTTGTAAAGTCTGATTTGGTTACATATGAATGTATTTCTTCTATGGAGTCTCTATCAATATTTTTTTCTTCATCGTTAATAACAAATTCTAAAATCTCATATTGGATATTACCTTGTTCATTTATTTTCTCTCTTTCCATAAAATTATCAACTTCTTCTTCAGTTACATTTGCTCTGGAGTAGAATTGAGATACAAATAGTGCATCAATTGTCATTTCATCTCTTAATTTTTTGATATAAGTCTGGTAATCCAAACCATTGCTTATTATAAGATTCCTTAATTCATTCGTAGTAACATTTTGCTTATTAGCTATTTCTTGAATTTTATTTTCAAGTGCTATATCTGAAATATTTATGTCATATCTTTCTGCAGCTTGTAGAATAAGTTTCCTTTCTATCATTTTTTCAATAACCTTATCTATAATCTCTCTTTCACTCAATGTACTATATTCTTGTGTGATTTCTTCCTGAGATAAATTATTTATCGCATGCTGCACTTCTGATTTAAGGATAACACTATCGTTTACTACGACAATGATCCGGTCATCATAGGCATGGGTGATGAAGGGTAGTAAAATTACAAGAAGAAACGAGTATTTTTGTATTTTCTTTAACATTCTAATAGTCAAATTTATCCTGATATCCAAGAATACCATCTCTCAAAAGTTCAGCTGTTCTATTGTCAGATGTTGCTATTCCTTTTGGTAGGAATTCGAAATATAAGACATCATCTACTTTTACACCATTCCAAAATTCTCGTGCAACTAACTTTATACCATAACAACAACTTTCATATTCCACACCTATCATCTTTTCAAGAACATCTTCGGAATTACTTCTTCTATTATTAAATGAATAGTTGATTTTTCCGATGATAGAAGTTCTACTATTGAATGGAAGTACTGCAGAGAAATCAACTTCCTCTTGTTCACCTCTACTAAATCTATAGCTAGTATTGAATATTTGATTTTGCTTTCCATATGGACGTTTATAAGATAAACGTATTTGATTTTTTTCACCATAGTTTCCATGTGGGTTGTACTCAGAGTAACCAGATAATTTCCAATTATCATCAAGTCTTGCATTTACTAATCCAAGTATATTTGATGTACTTTTGCTGTTCGTTTCACTATTATCTATATTTACTGAGCGGTCATCTAGATAGAAAATCTGTCCAATCGTAGCCCTAAGCAACTCATTGCCATTTTTGGTATTGATCATACTTGATGATAGAGCAAGAGTTATTTGTTTAGCATCGTTGACCCTGTCTTGTCCATAGAACTTATTTTCAGAGAACAGGTTATATTTAAAGTCTATATCTCCCGAATCGAATATTGGAATAGCATCTTGATTTCCTGCAGGAATATAAAGAAAATACATTTCTGGCTCGAGTGTCTGAAGAATATTATTGGTAGACATTTTTTCATATATCATTTTACCCCTCATGCTAAATATGGGAAAAGTTTTAGATATACTTGTTTTGCTAGCGCCAAAATCATTTGCTGACAGGTCGTAATTGCTGTGTCTAATGCCGAATTTCGTATTCATTTCCCATCCAGGATTTGATATCGGATATTCAATAGATGGATATAATACCATCCTCAAACCTGTAGTTTTCTGAGGTAAAGTGTGATCAAAGTCAGCTATCTCCCCATTAAAATTATAATTGAAGCTTCTATCTGACCTTTCACTTCTGTATTCAAAATTAACCCTAGGTAGTACACTATACTGTTCAACTAAGTTCTCCTTAGCAAGCTGGTAATCTGTTGCAGCAATTGATGTTCTAAAATATCCGTAATCATTATAGTCTAGTCTCTCGAGTTTTATATCTCGTGTGATGTGAGTTCTACCTACTCGTGAGACAGTATTTGAAAAGTCATCAAAATACTTGATATCTGATATCCCTCCTACATTAATAGATGAAGAAATTTGTGTTCCTCTCCAAGTATTATTTTGTTGTACAAGTGTGTTTTTGTATATTCTTGAGTCTCGGATAAAGTATGCATGTCGATTATCACGGTAGATGTCGTCATTATCAAGGTTGGCTAGCTCAACTACAGTATCGCTATTTTCAGACTTATGTCTAAATTCAGTCTCAAACATTTGCCCTCTACCAGAATAATTCGTTGGTGTGACTGTTAGGTCAAAATTTTCTGAGAGATTTAAGTAGTAGGGTGTTGAGATGACTGTTCCACTTTCACCAGAGCTACCAATAGAAGGCAGTAAAAAGCCACTATGTCGGTCTCTGCTTAGAGGAAAACTTACAAAAGGAGAATACAACACAGGCACACCTTTATATTTCAAAAAAATGTTATATGCATGACCACGGTCTGAGTCTCGATAGAGGATAGTTTTTGATGAGGAAAATTCCCAATCAGGATTATTTATAGAACACGTTGTATAACTACTGGGTGTCATATACACAATCCCATCATCATCAATTAGAATCTCCTCTGCCATGCCTTTCCCAGGTTTTTTTTGATCTGGGAAATAAAAACTTGTGGAAGAAAAATTAACCGTATCATTTTGGCTGTTGTAACCACCTTTGTCTGCGTATAACGTCAGATCTTCTGTGAGATACCTTACATTACCCTCAGCAAAAAGTACTCCAGTATCCCCATCATATTGCGCTTTATCCGATTTTACCAAATCGTCCTTTCGTTCAATTTCTACGTTGCCTTGTGCATAAAACACTCCATCCTCACCTTGATTTTGTTCGTCAGACCTAACCTCGAGCGTATCTTCGTCTGCCTGGACTAGGGTTCGTTGTAACTCGTAACTCTCAAATTCATCATCTATGCATACTGGTAATTTATTTATCGTTCTTAAAGTGAGAAAATCTTCTCTCTTTGCCACTAAAATCTCTTGAGAGGGCCTCTCGTCCGAATCTTGTATTTTGAGTATTGGTAAGTTTTTTACTAATGTTTCAGAATTGAGATTATTAATGTCATTGACACTTTTGTCACCAACGATAACTTCTCTAACTTTCTCATTAGTAAAGATAATTGCAATATTTTTAACCTCCTCATTTTTTCGAGAAAAATAAACATAATCCCATCTGTTTGCATGGAATGCGTCTATGAATGATGGAGAACCTAACAAAAACCGTACTTGTTCTTTACTAAGACCAGCTTCTAATCGAAGGATATTTTCCTCTGGGATAAGACTCCCTTGAGTAATAGGGATCTGGTAAGGTTCAGGAATTATATTAGCTGTGTCTTTGATTTTATTAATCAAATCTATACCAGTCATTGACTCAAACCAGTTAGCTGATGCGCTTCCTGAAAGAGCGAATACTGTTATACACACGAAATTTCTTAGTAGCATCTTCATAAATTATCAATCACTAAGATTTTATCAGAATTGACTATTTTTCAAAACTTCTTTGAATTATATGTTGATTATTTTGCTGATTTTACTGGCTAATAATTTTGGATCATTTCCGCCTATCAATTTTTTTAACGTCCCTTTTCCCTCATAAAATTCTATGATTGGCTGAGTTTGATCTTTGAATACTTCTAGTCTATTCCTAACTGTTTCCTCACGGTCGTCTTCTCTTTGGTATAATGTGCCCTCAGCTACAGGACATGGATCCCCTACATTTTCTCCTTTATCCTTATTTCCAATATAGTCACATGTATCACAGAGCAACCTTCCTGTGCATCTCTCAATTAATACTTCATCGGGTACATCAATATAAAGTACATGATCGATGCATTGAGATAACTTTTCTAGCAAAACATCTAAACTTTTAGCTTGTTTAAGATTTCTTGGGAATCCATCAAGTATAAATCCACTTTTGCATTCATCACTTTCTATTTTTTTTGACACTAATGATAAAACAAGTTCATCATCTACAAACTCACCTTTTGCCATTATGCTTTTAATTTTTTCACCCAGGTCGCTTTTGGAGCTCATCTCTTCACGAAGTAAATCACCTGTAGATATTTGTGGTATTCCATGTTTTTCAATCAGAATTTTTGATTGTGTACCTTTCCCGCAACCAGGTGCACCTAAAAAAAGTATGTTCATTATCTCCCCCTTGTTAAATCATAATAGTGGTGCTATGACAAGACTAACAATTGCCATGACATTTATTAAAATATTCATTGAAGGCCCAGAAGTATCTTTGAGTGGATCACCAACTGTATCACCAACTACAGCAGCTTTATGGGTTTCAGATCCTTTGCCGCCAAGGTTTCCTTGTTCAACATACTTCTTCGCATTGTCCCATGCACCACCAGCATTAGACATTGTCAAGGCAAGTAGCACACAACTTAAAAGCCCTCCACCCAAGAGTCCACCAAGCATCTCAGGACCAAAACTAAATCCTACAATCACTGGTGCAAAAATTGCAATCGCACCAGGCAAAACCATTTTTTTTAAGGCAGCTGTAGTTGCAATTTCTACGCATCTGCTGTTATCTGGTTTTCCTGTTCCCTCTAATAAACCAGGAATTTCTCTAAATTGTCTTCTGATCTCAGTAATCATTTCAAAAGCAGCATCACCAACAGCAGTTATTGTGAGTGAGCCAACTAAAAAAGGTATCATCCCACCAATGAATATACCAATTAAAACTCTAGTATCCGTTAACAACAATTGAATATCATCTTTTCCTTGGGCAGCGTAATGATGATTAACCTCTTGAACAAATGCTGTAATAATCGCTAAAGCTGCTAGGGCTGCCGCACCTATTGCGAAACCTTTACCAATCGCAGCCGTAGTATTACCAACTTCATCTAGACTGTCAGTTATTTCTCTAGTTTCTTCTCCCAGTCCAGCCATCTCTGCTATACCACCTGCATTATCTGCCACTGGACCATAAGCATCAATTGCCATTGTTATCCCTACCGTTGCTAGCATTCCAACAGCCGCTATTCCAACTCCATAGAGGTCAGCAAATTGATTAGAGATAAAAATTATAACAGCGATTGACAAGATTGGCACGACTACAGACTCAAGCCCGGTAGCCAAGCCAGATGTTATTACAGTCGCAGAGCCAGTTTCACCTTGCTTAGCAATTTTTCTCACTGGAGAGCCACCTGTATAATATTCTGTTACTAATCCAATTATAACTCCACCCACTGCCCCAGCTAGCACAGCTAACCAAATATTGGAATTGAGATCTAAAATGGAAATTATAAAATAAGATACTGTTATAAATATTATTGCCGCGGAGAAAGTACCTCCCCTTAATGCTCCACTTATTTTGTCTGTTGATGTACTTTTGGCAAGTAGCTTCACAATAAATATACCTGCGATAGAACATAGTAATCCGACTGATGCAAGAGCCAGTGGTAAAAACATAAGTGATTGCCTAGGACCGAGGACATCTATTACTGATAAACTTATTGTCGAGGCTATTGCAATCGACGCTATTATAGAACCACAGTACGATTCAAAAATATCTGAACCCATGCCTGCAACATCTCCAACGTTATCACCAACATTGTCTGCTATGACGCCTGGATTTCGTGGATCATCCTCAGGGATTCCAGCTTCAACTTTACCGACAAGGTCAGCACCTACGTCAGCAGATTTAGTGAAAATACCACCACCAACTCTTGAAAATAAAGCTACGGTAGATGCACCCATCCCAAAACCATGAATAACAGAGGCAGTGCTTGGATCGTTAGCATATAGATAATAAAGTAATCCTAGCCCAAGTAGACCCATGGCAGCTACAGTTAAACCCATTATTGAGCCACCAAAAAAAGCTATAACTAGACTATCAGACAGGCCAGTTTGATTTGCTGCATTAGTAGTTCTTACATTTGCTTTTGTAGCAGTATACATACCAATAAAGCCTGTTGCCGAAGAACAGACAGCGCCAATTATAAATGCAACTGTACTTGGGACGCCAAGACCCACATAAATGCCAAAAATCAATATTAGTGCGAATACAAATAAGATAGAATATTCTTTTCTGATAAATGCCATAGCACCTAAGTGTATTTGATCAGATATTTCGACAATTTTGCCATCTCCAGCAGAAAAAGTTAATACAAATTTGTATAAAAAAAGCGCAGTTATGAGCCCAAATATACCAAGTAAAATTGGCACTAATTCTAAATTTATCATAAAAATCCTCTTCTCTAGATCACATCTTAGTGTTTATGTTATAGTCCTTTATATATTCACAATGTTATGTCATGAAAACTAAAGCTCGAGAAGACAATATCAGAAAAAGGAATAAGATTGAAGAGAAATATAGCTGGGATCGAATGAATGATGCTGACGAAGAACGTCGGTCACATGCAAAAAGAGCCATAATAGCTACAATAATTGTACTAGCCATATTCACTACTTATCTTTATAAGCTCTATCAGGTACAGATATCTGAATATGAGTATTATGCAATCAAATCTGAATCTAATCGGGTACGAATTAGACCGGTACAATCTCTTCGAGGAAATATCTATGATAGGAATGGACAGATATTAGCTAAGAACGTAAGTACTTTTGATTTAATTATTAAGAAAGAAAAAATCGGAAATGATGATATTTTTTTAGACACAGTAAAGACAGTTTTGCCCAAAAATAAGATTGACTTAACTTCTATCAAAGAACAATTGATAAATAGAAAAGCAAAGGAGGTTATATTAATTCCTGATATTGACCTTAGTGAGTATTCAATTATCTCGGTAGACAAGCATTTGCTCCCAGAGATGGAGTTGAGTCCTAAGGCTAAGAGGGAATACTTGTATCCTTTCTCAACCTCTCATATTTTAGGTTATCTTGGTAAAGTCTCTGATTCTGATGTTTATTCAGATGTCGTTAAAATTCAAGAAGGAATGACTGAAATTGGAAAACTTGGAGTAGAGCGGTTCTATCAGAATATTCTGTCTGGAGAATTTGGATATGAAAAATTAGAGACTGATGCTCTTGGAGAGATAATAAGGACGATAGAAACAAAAGAAGCTAGACGTGGTGATGATATATATCTGACTATAGATATAGAGCTGCAGAATTACATATACGGTCTAATGAAAAATAAGGAAGGAAGTGTAGTAGTAATGAATCCAAATAATGGAGAGATTTTAGCTCTCGTGAGTGCTCCAGGATATGACATAAATCTTTTCACTAAATCCATATCTAGTAAAAATTACAATAAATTACTGAAAGATCCCAGGAGACCTTTGATTAACAGAGCGATAAACGGACAATATCCACCAGGCTCAACTCTCAAACCATTTATTGGACTCATCGCGTTGGAAGAGGGGATTGTAGATTCAAATAAATTTGTCTCGTGCACTGGTGCTTATCTACTCAATAACCATAAAAGACCTTTTAAATGTTGGAAGAAAGAGGGTCATGGTTCTACAGACCTATCATATGCACTAACTCAATCATGCGATGTATTCTTTTATCGAATTGCAGAATTAACAGGAATTGACACTATAAGTGATAAGATTTTCAAATATGGTTTTGGCCAAAAAACTTATATTGATTTGTATAATGAATCAAAAGGACTGGTACCAGACAGAGATTGGAAGTATAAAATGAAACAGCAACCATGGTTTCCTGGGGAGACCTTAAATGTTGGGATTGGCCAAGGTTATTTTCTTGCAACACCACTTCAATTAACTTTAGCAACATCCACTCTCGCTACTGCTGGTAAAACATATACTCCTCATCTTTTGAGGCAAATCCGTGATTCTAAAACCAATACATTAGATCAGTATGATTATCAAAATAACAAATTCATCACAAGCTATCCAAATTTAGATTATTTAGATATTGTTCATCATGCGATGTGGCGTGTCACTAACGAGAGAGGTGTTGGGACTGCTTCCCAGCTGAAAAAAGTAAGGAACATTGAGATAGCTGGTAAAACAGGTACAGCCCAAGTATATTCTCTGGATAAAGGCAAAACTGATATAAAAAAATTACAAGACCATGCTCTATTTATAAGTTATGCACCATTTGAAGATCCTGAAATAGTGGTTACAGTAATCGTAGAACATGGTGGAGGTGGTTCATCTGTTGCAGCACCGATCGCAAGAGATGCAATTGAATTCTACATAAAAACTAAAGAGGAATTAATTTCTAAAAATGAGTGAATTTATAAGCGACGGAAAGAGACACTATGGCGGTATCTCAAGCATACTTAGAATAGACGCTAAAATTTTTATAGCAATCTTACTAATAACATTTTTAGGTTTATTAACTATATACAGCAGTTCTTCAGGAGATTTATCACTGGTAATTAAACAGGCAACCAGAATTGTTATAGGTATTGTTACTATGATATTTATAGCTCAAGTACATCCAGATAATTTAAGATTATTTGCTCCATTTTTATACTTTGTTACCTTCGTGCTTCTTGTAGTTGTTTTATTTTTTGGCGTGGGCAACACAGCAGATAGATGGCTAGACCTGTATTTATTTAGATTCCAACCCTCTGAATTAATGAAAGTTTTTGTGCCATTAATGGTCGCCTATTATTACTCTAACAAACCGTTGCCACCAAAATCAGCTTATCTATTGATAGCATCTCTTATTGTTTTAATACCAGTTTTGATGATTATGAAACAACCAGACCTTGGTACTGCTCTATTGATCGGAATGTCTGGTGCTATAGCAATACTTCTAGCAGGCATATCCCTTAAATTTTTTCTCGGTAGTAGCTTCACAATTATACTTCTCGCGCCGGTATTGTGGATGAATATGCATGATTATCAAAAACAAAGAGTACTGACCTTTTTTGATCCAGAGTCTGACCCTATGGGTGCAGGATATCATCTTTTGCAGTCGAAAATTGCTCTTGGTTCAGGTGGCTTTTTTGGTAAAGGCTTATTTAATGGAACACAATCAAAACTTGGCTTTGTGCCAGAACACTCTACAGACTTCATATTTTCAGCTTTTGGCGAGGAGTTTGGTTTTCTGGGTGTTTTGCTTTTGCTATCTCTATATTTATTTATCGCTCTTAGAGGGCTAAGTATCTCAGTTAAAGCAACAGACAATTTTGGTAGAATTTTATCAGGGACACTAAGCTTGACATTATTTCTTTATGTTATCGTCAATGTCGGAATGGTTATAGGATTCCTACCTGTTGTTGGGGCACCTCTACCTTTTATGAGCTATGGTGGAACTTCAATGGTCACGCTCTTTGCAACAGTTGGGATAATCATGTCAATTAAGTCACACCAAAGGATTTTAAGAAAATGAAAATTTTTATTTATCTAGTTCTAATAATGATATCGATCAACCCTATATATGCTAGCGATTATGATACAAATAATGTCAAAAACTTTATTCAGTATATGAAAAAAGAACATAATTATGATGGTGATGCACTCCTGCAATTATTTTCTGAGATTAAAACTGAAGAGAGAATAAAAAAATTTTTTAAAAAAGCTCCAGAAAGAACACTGACATGGAATGGATGCGATATCAAAGAGAAGAATTGTACAAATTATAAAAAACTTTTTGTCACAAAAAACAATGTAACAAGAGGATTAGAATTCTGGAGGGAGAATTATTCTATTCTAAAAAAAGCAGAGGAGCAGTACAAAATTCCTGCAGAGATAATAATTTCGATAATTGGTATTGAGAGCAAATATGGTAGTCGGACTGGATCATTTAAAACATTTGACACTTTAGCATCTTTATCACTAGGCCCAAATAAAGGGAGAAGAGCTAAATTCTATAGATCTGAGCTTATAAATTTCTTACTCTTATGTAGAGAAAATGATTTAGATCCTCGATCGATAAGAGGTTCTTATGCGGGTGCGCTTGGTAAACCACAATTCATTTCTAGCAGCTATAGGAATTATGCAGTTGATTTTAATAACGATAAGAAAATTGATTTATGGAATTCCAATGCTGATGTTATTGGTAGTGTTGCTAATTATTTTTCGAAACATGGTTGGAGATATAACCAGCCAGTATTGTCAAGTATCAACAAAGGAAACATAAGTAGCTTAAGAACTGAATCAAAGAAATCATATAAGCCATCAACTAGTTATGCAGTCTACTTATCGAAAGGATTAAAATCAATTGAGAATATCAATGAAGATGAGAAATTATCTGTAATAGTAAGAAAGGAACAATCTGGAGATGTATTTAACTTTGCACATAAAAATTTTTATGTAATTACTCGATATAACAGAAGTCGGCTCTACGCATTAGCCGTTCATTTTCTTAGTGTAGAACTGAGAGAAGCTAAATCTCAGATGGAAAGGTTGTAATTTATGATACAATTAATAAATATGGTCAATCAAAATAGAATATTAGTTTTATTTGCGCTACTTTTACTAAATAGTATTTTAATAGCTGGTGTAAATGCATCACCAATACCAAAACCTCCTAATCCTAATATCAAATCATATGTATTAATGGACTATGATAGTGGTATGGTAATAGCCTCAAAGAATCCCGGCTTAGTATTACCACCAGCAAGCATAACAAAAATAATGACATCATATATTGCATTTTTGGAATTAGAAAATCAAACGCTCTCTATGAATGATAAAATTACTGTGAGTAAAAAAGCATGGAAGACTGGAGGTTCTAAAATGTTTATTGAAGTAGGTAAGCAAATTAGGGTTTCAGATATCTTGCAAGGGATTATTACCTCCTCTGGAAATGATGCAAGTGTAGCTCTGGCTGAGCATATTTCAGGAGATGAGGAAACTTTTTCTATTTATATGAATCAAATCGCAACAAATATGGGTCTTGATAATACTAATTATGTCAACTCAACTGGGCTGCCGAATGATCAATTGTACACCTCAGCTGAAGACGTTGCAGTTCTATCTAGAAATTTGATCAAGAATTTTCCTAATAGGTATAAGTTATATTCAAAAAAAGAGTATGTCTTTAATGACATAAAACAATTTTCTAGGAACAAGTTATTGTATGTTGACGATAGTGTTGATGGTATTAAAACAGGTTTTACGAAAAAAGCTGGCTATTGCCTTGTGTCATCTGCCAAAAGATCTAATAGAAGATTGATATCTGTAGTCATGGGTGCTAAATCTCCCGAGCAAAGAACTGCCGTCTCTAAATCATTACTAGAATATGGATTTAGATTTTATGAAACCCACAAAATATTTGAGAAAAATGATGTAGTATTTAACGCAAGAATATTTGATGGCGAAGATCAAGAAATCAAATTAGGCGTATTAGAAAAGCAATACATCTCAGTGCCAAGAAGATCTCTAAAGAAAATCAAAAAGATCTATATAATAGATAAAAGCTTAACAGCACCTGTTTCAAAAGGTGAAAATGTAGGTTATGTGGCTATCAAGTTGAATAATGAGGTGGTGACTAAAATAAATTTATATGCATTGGAGGATATAAAATTAGGTAGTCTGTACCGAAGGACTCTTGATTCTATACTTAAAAACTTTTAAATGAGTCAAATAATATATCTCAATGGCGAATATATTAATCGTGATGATGGAAAAATATCCATAATGGACCGCGGTTTTCTTTTTGGAGACGGAGTATACGAGTTAGTCCCAATCTATAAGTCCAAACCTTTCTTAATTAATAAACATCTGCAAAGACTGCGTTCTAGTCTAGAGCTTGTCGGTATGAAAACAGATTTTGCTATTATAGAAGACCTTGAGAATATAATGCTTCAATTGATTGCTAAAAATAAATATGTTGATCATTTTTTTTACGTGCACATCACGAGAGGCTATCAATCTTCGCGGAATCACGTCTATCCTGACGGAATCAAGCCCACTGTTTTAGTAATGGGTGAGGAATATAAGGTTTTTTCAAAAGAAAAACTTAAGAACGGATTCAAAGGTTGTGTCCGTGAGGATTTTCGATGGATGAAATCTAATATCAAGAGTATCTCGTTGCTAGGTAATGTGCTGTTAAAAAATTATGCAGCGCAAAACGGTTTTTATGAGACTCTGCTAATTAGAAATAAAAAACTCACAGAAGGTTCTGCTAGCAATATTTTTGTAGTAAACAATGGGAAGGTAATGACACCTAATTTAGGAGTAGAGATCCTCCCTGGCATAACCAGAGACTTATTAATCGAATTATTTCGTAAAAACAATATTGATGTAGAAGAAACTGACGTATCTGAAGATGATCTTTTGAACTCAGAGGAAGTCTGGTGCACCTCCTCAACTAATTATTGTGTTCCAATCACTGAAATAGATAGTAAAAAGATAGGAGATGGAACAGTTGGTGAATATTCTTATAAATCTTATGATTTAATTAATAAATTCATTTCCGAATTGTGATGATACCACTAACACACAGTTAGTATGTTAGTGGTATAAAACACGTTTTGTTAGTCTTAGTTTGTCTTTGGATCACATGAATATGCTGCAGCATTCATCTCTTTTGCTTT
>CAJWIW010000014.1 GCA_913041865.1 uncultured Gammaproteobacteria bacterium | reverse complement strand
CGTTGCTGAAACCATAATGCCACTATCCGTGCTCAATCTATGCTTGGCCAATCGAGTTTTTGGAAACTTAAGTTCAGCATCCAACAACCAATCATTCGGGGTTACATCTACGGTAACAAACCCGTCGACAGGTCCTTTCCCCAAATCGGGAAACCCCACCAAACGCCCCAAGCGTTGTAGGTATACATCTTCTACTTTTGCATCGAGTACCATTGATTCAAACAACTCGACTTCAGAATCACCTTCTAATAGTTCGGACAACCCAGTCTTACCGTCTAATGTACCAATCACAACAGGTTTAACACCATCTCTAACTTGAATCTTACCATGCAATACATCTTCATCATGATGTAAATCCATATCCCATCGAAACCGTTCACCCTGTGCTCCAACTAAAACATCTCCTTGCCCGACAAATCGAACCTTCGGCTCGCAAACGGTACCGTGAACATAGAGTGCACTTGTGGCTATCAAGTCTACATCGGGTACAACAGGCACAGAATTGCTCAACTTAGACAAGGAAGTCTCAGAAACAAGCATCTCCCCATAAACTGGTTGCGAACAAGATGGTACACCATCTTGCGTTGGGACTTTAAGTTGCATTTCGGCAATCTTCTCTTCCCCATTTTGAAGCGTAAGATCGAGGAGTAACCTTTCAAGAGACCCTTTCAGATCAAGGTAGATATCGACATTATTGATTAAATCAAATATGAGTGAGACATCTACATTAATATCTTCTGATTGATTTACTACATTCATTATACAAAGCCATTGATAAAAATGAGAGTGACAGCTACCGGTGCTATAAATCTAATAATAAATCGCCAAAAGTTAAATAAAGTTTGATTCATATCTAATTCATCGATAACTATTTTCCTTTTAACAATGAAACCAACAAAAATTGCCATTAACAGTCCTCCCAATGGCAACATTACCTTTGATGTAAAGCTATCAAGGAGATCGAAAAATGTCATTCCAAAAAAAGTAATATCTGAAATGTAATTAAAGGATAATAATGTTCCAAGGCCAATAAACCAAGTAAGAAAACTTAGACGAACAGTTGCTTCTGCGCGGCTGAACGAGTATTGTTCTATCAAGAAGCTTATGGCAGGCTCAATAAGAGAAATTGATGATGTGATAGCTGCAAAAAAAAGTAAAACAAAAAACAAAGTTGCGACTATCTCCCCATAAGGCATAGCGCCAAACGCAAGAGGTAAAGTTTGAAATATCAACCCTGGTCCAGCTGAGGATGGATCAAGATTAAATGTAAAAACCATTGGAAAAATGATTATTCCGGCGAGAATTGCTACAAATGTGTCCGCGAAAGCAACAACAGAAGTTACTTCTGTTATGGAGGATTCTTTTGCTAAGTACGACCCATAAATCATAAGCGAGCCCATTCCAATACTTAATGAGAAAAAAGCCATACCCATTGCGCTCAGAATTACATCGGGCTTTATCTTTTCAAGATCTGGAATAAACATATATTTAAGTCCATCCTGGAAGCCATCGAGATTAAAAGAATAAATAGCAAGACCTAATAATAGGATAAATAAGCCAGGAATCAGAATTTTCACTGCTTTCTCTAAGCCTCCTTTCACACCCTTGGCTACAATATATCCAGTTAGAAACATAAAGATTGTATGCCATGCAAGTAACTTCTCAGGGTCAGATACTAAATTATCAAAAATACTTTTTGATTGTTCTGGTGAAATAGAATTAAAAACTCCAGAAGCGGCCTTAAAAATATAAGAAATAGTCCATCCAGCAATGACACTATAAAAGGATAAAATAAGTATACCTGCTATGATACCAGCCCATCCGACTAACTGCCAATTACTATAGTCGTCTGAGTTCGAGTATGATTGTTTTTTTGATCTTATTCTGTTTAAGTCGTTATCAACTTCAAGGAAGTTAAAACTACTAGACTCATTAGCAGCAAATTTTAGACTATCTACAGGATTTTGCTTTCCATGTCTCCCTATAAAGACTTCTGCAATCATTATTGGCAAAGCTATTACAATAACACTGAGTATATATATCAGTACAAATGCTCCACCTCCATTCTCGCTAGTCATCCAAGGAAATTTCCAGATATTGCCAAGACCAACTGCAGATCCAGTAGCAGCAAAAATGAAAATTAATTTAGAGGACCATTCGCCATGAATGGATTTTCTTCCTTTGTTAATATTTGTAAACTCCTAATTGAAACATGATACAATTATATTATACATTATGTTGTAATATTATGAATATATTGTGTAGTAATAAAAAAGCAGCATTTAGATATACACTTGTTAAGAAAATTGAAGCAGGAATAGCTCTTGAGGGATGGGAAGTCAAAAGTATTAAAGCAGGACATGGCCAAATCAGCGAGAGTTATGTTAGCATCATTAACCACGAAATTTTTTTAATAAACGCTCATCTCAAGATACTACCAATGTATACTAACTCAGACAACTTGAACCCAACCAGAAAAAGAAAGCTACTACTATCTAAAAAAGAAATTCAGCAAATTACAAATGAAGTCAAAATTAATGGGCTTACGATCATTCCCACCAAAATCTATACAAAGAAATCGCTCATTAAAATAGAAATAGCGGTTGGTAAAGGTAAAAAATTAGTGGATAAAAGACATGATATTAAAACAAAAGAATGGAATCGAAAAAAACAGAGACTTATAAAGTCAAATTCTAGTTCTTAAAGTAATTCTTATGAGCTTCTAATTCTTCATTATCAGCTTTGATAATAATCTGATCTCTATGAGGCATTTCCTGATCAGAATCAGATAAGCCAGAGTCTTCTACTGTATGATTCATCGCAAGTGACGTTTGTCCTCTCGTCATCTTTAGATACACATTAGCTAATAAATTTGCGTCTAATAATGCTCCGTGAAAATTTCTCTCAGTATTATCAACCTCTAATCTAGTGCATAATGCATCTAGTGAATTTCGTTTACCTGGATATTGTTTTCTCGATATTGTGAGAGTATCTAAAACCTCATGGTTTAATTCAAAATAGTTAGTTTCTTTTCCACTATATACTAACTCGGATGATAAAAAACCAAGATCAAATGGCGCATTATGAATCACCAATGTGGAGTTCTGAATAAACTCTAGGAATTCATCAGCAATTTGGTTGAATTCTGGTTTATCTTCCAACATCTTATTGCTAATTCCATGAACATTTTGCGCGCCTTCATCAATTGATCTTTTTGGGTTTATGTATTTATGAAAACTATTCGAGGTAATATTCCTATCTATTATCTCCACACAACCTATCTCGATTATCCGATGTCCATCATTCACATCTAAACCAGTAGTTTCGGTATCTAGAACAACTAGTCGCTTCATTACTTCACTGCCTCTCTCGCTAGAGCGTCTGCAAGATTATTGTATCTAGAGTCTTCAGATTTCTCAATTTGATGGCCTTTTACCCACTTCCATAATATCTGATGCTCATTATTTAAAGCATCTAGCTGTTCCCAAAGATCTTGATTCTTTACTGGTTTTCTAGAGCTTGTTAACCAATTATTTTTTTTCCAATTCTCGATCCAAGATGTAATACCATCTTTAACATACTTTGAATCAGTATAAAGTGTTAATGGCGACCCATTTGTGGCAAGCTTAATTCCCTCTATTGCTGCTTTTAGTTCCATTCTGTTATTAGTAGTGTCATTTTCAGATCCATTGTATTTTCCTATCTCATTATCTTTTACTATTACGACTCCCCAGCCACCATTACCTGGATTACCACTACATGCGCCATCAGTGAAAACCCTAACCAAACTCACTTAACCCTATTCATAGTGGATTTTGGAAATGAATGGACAACATATTTATCTTTAAATTTAAGCTTTTGAGGAGTCAGTGGAATAATTTTTTTATTCAATAGACAAAAATAAATTCCGCCATAGCCTGGTAAGAGCCATTTTTGTATGAAGGTCAGCTTATCTGTATATCTACCTAAACTTTTTGAAGGAAATGGAAATAAACAACTTGTTGCATTGAGCTTTACATCATAACTTAGGATCTTAAACCATTCTCTTATATTCGATACAGGGTGAAAATTTGCAGACCAAGGTGAATACTTTTTATTGCTAAATTGTTGGGTAAGCCCCCAAAGACTAAATTTATTGAACCCTGCAATAAAAATCTTAGCATCATCAGTTGCGATCCTATCAATTTCACGGATAAAATTATATGGTTTGTCTAATAGGTCGAGTGCATGCATGAGTATTATAATGTCATGAGACTTATCTTCAAAGGGAAGTTTTTTTTCAATATTTTGATATTTGATAATGTCCTTTCCGTCTACTGAGAAAAAAGAGACATATTTTGTGGATTCAAATTTTTTTCTAAATTCTGGTAAGCCCAAATAAAGCGCATTATTGCCATCAAGGTATTGCTTGAATTCAATGACTTTTGAACTAATGGCTTTCCTAATTGGAAATATTTTCGTTTTTCGATACCAACGCGCTAATTCAGTATAATGATGGGTGTTTGTCTCTAATTTCATACTTATTTAGTTAGAAAATATGCTTGTATTTTGCTAATCTTTATATTGTTCTATGTCAAAAAAAATAACTCGATATATATTAATTATATTAACTACAAGTTTAATATCAAGTTGTAGTGGGCCAGTAAGTTACAAACGGCCTCAAATTCTTGCTAATTTTGGAGATTTTGAATGTCAAACTAAGCAGTTAAGGAAAAAAGATTTTTCTTCGATTTGGGTTAAACTTAACGCTGGCTTTTGCCTCGATAATGTTCACTCATCACGGATTGAGAGAGAAAAAGAGTGGTTCATGAAAAACAAGCAATTCTTATATCGATCAATTGAGCGTGCCAAACCATTTCTATATCATGTAATAACTGAGCTAGAGAACAGAAACCTACCCTACGAGTTAGCGCTGTTACCTATTGTGGAGAGTGGATACCAACCCTATGCCCACTCACCATCGAAAGCGGCTGGTATATGGCAATTTATTCCTCCAACTGCAAGAGAATACAAGCTCTCAAAAAATTGGTGGTACGATGGTAGAAGAGATATATTAAATTCTACCAAGGCGGCCACTCACTTCCTCTCTGATATGCATAGACATTTCAAAAAAGATTGGCTTCTAGCTATTGCATCTTATAATACAGGTGCTGGTAAAGTAGGAAGATCAATGTCAAAAGCAAAATATGTTATAGGTAAAACAAGCTTTTGGGACTTGAGCTTACCAAGGGAAACTGAGGTTTATGTACCAAAGTTATTAGCTCTCAGAGACATAATGGCAGATCCAAAAAGTTATGGTATTACATTACCGAAATTGCAGAATAAACCTCAAACAGGATTTGTTAAAATATATAACCCAATAGATTTTTATACGTTATCTGTACTATCAGATGTAAAGCTAGAAACTCTATATTTCTTGAATCCAGGATTCAGTGCATGGTACATAATACCATCTATGCAGAATAAAGTTCTATTACCTATGAACAAGATTAAGAAATTCAAAGAAAGATACAAAAAGTACAGAACAATTATGTTCAAAGAAAAAATTCACGTAGTAACAAAAGGAGACACTCTCTCTGGAATATCAAAACAATATAATGTAAAAGTAAGCTCATTAATGGCAAAAAACTCTCTGAAATCTGATCTAATTCTTATTAATCAGAAACTACTCTTGCCAATAAAAACAACTGTAACTGATAAGAACACCATAACTATAGGTAATTATGAGCATCTAATTGTAGACAAGACATTCAATTATTTTCACACAGTAAAGCGATATGATAACTGGTATCGTATAGCAAAATTCTATGATGTGAATTTAAACTCTCTGCTTAGTTGGAATAATTCTGATAAAAATACAAAATTATTTGTAGGCAATAAAGTAAAAATTCAAATGAGGTCTCCTATTCTATCAATGAACAAAAGTCTAAATCTAAGGTATGTAGTGAATACCGGAGATACAACAAGCATTATAGCATCAGGTTTTAATGTACCTCGTGATGAACTACTTGCTTCTAATGGAATTAGAGAATCGAAATATTTAGTTGCAGGTAAAAATCTAATAATTCAAAAATGATCATAATGTTGATAGATACCTATCACCTCTATCACATATTATGGTCACAATAACTGCGTCTGTTAGGTTAGCAGCTATTTTGTGAGCTAAATAGACATTTGCTGCTGCAGATAGTCCACAAAATAAACCTTTTTCAGTTGAGAGTCTTGTCAAAAAATTTTGAGCATCTCCCTCTGATATATCTATTGTGTAATCAATACGAGCCTCTTGCTTTATCTCTGGCTCATAGCCCTTTTTCCATCTCCTGATACCAGGTATTCTTGAACCATCAGATGGTTGCGCGCCAACTATTTCTATAGATGGATTCATTTGTTTAAGGAATTTAGAAACACCTGTAATGGTTCCTGTTGTGCCCATTGCAGATACAAAATGAGTTACTTTACCATTTGTTTGTTCCCATATCTCCGGTCCTGTTCCTTCAAAGTGTGCCAAGTAATTTGATTGATTTGAGAACTGATCTAAAACAAACCCCTCGCCTGACTCTTTCATTTTCATTGCTAAATCTCTTGCGCCCTCCATGTCTTCCTCTTTTGAAACAAGGATGACATCGGCTCCGTATGCTCGCATTGTTTTAACTCTCTCTTCAGAGGCTGTCTCAGGCATTATTAAGCGTATTTTATATCCTTTCATTGCTGCAACCATTGCAAGCGCAATGCCTGTGTTCCCGCTAGTGGCTTCTATTAAAGTATCATCCTTTTTGATTAATCCTAATTTCTCAGCATCCTCTATCATTCTAAGTGCCGCACGGTCTTTGACAGAACCTCCTGGATTATTTCCTTCTAATTTTGCGAATATTTTGTTTTTGTTGTCAAATGCTACATCAACAAGTGGCGTGTTACCGATTAGGCTTATGAGAGAGTTACTCATTAATTATCCTCCGCTACTACAACAGCAGTCGATAAATTACTTGTATCTGATACTGAAAGATGGAGATGGCTAATAGAGTACTTTTTTAATATCGATTTTAACTCATCAGTTATTATAATATTTGGTTTTCCTAAATGATCTTTTCTGATTTCAATTATTTTTGGAGATAAACCTTGTCTATAAAGACCGATACCGATAGATTTAGATAGAGCTTCTTTTGATGCAAATCTTTTTGCTAGGAAATTAGATTTATCCTGAGTATTAGAGAATTCTTTTAACTCATTTGAAGATAATATTTTTTTGGCGAATAAATAACCGAAACGAGCAAATATTCTATGAATTCTCGCATTTTCTATTATATCTATACCAATCCCTCTAATCACAGTTGTCAATTATACGCCTGATTTTTTTTATTGCATCATCTAAACCAATGAAAACAGACTCGGCAATAATTGCATGACCTATATTGAGCTCATTTAAGTGTGGCAATTTTAAGATTTGACCTAGATTATCATAATTTAGGCCATGCCCAGCGTTTACTTTTAAGGTAAGACTGTTTGCTAAATTAGCAGCATCAACCAGTTTGTTATATTCATCCTCATGATTGCCTAATTCATAGTCAATTGCATATTGTCCTGTATGAAGTTCAACAGATGTTGCCCCGAGATACTTCGATTTCTCGATACTTTCTCTGTTAGGATCTATGAATAGAGATACCTCTGCACCAATACTTTTTAACATTTCTATGTTTTCTTTAAATATTTTCTCATCAGTTTTGTTTAGTTCATTGAGGGCTAAACCACCTTCCGTAGTTTTTTCATCACGTTTCTCTGGAACAAAACAACAAAAATCTGGTTTTAGCTTCAGAGCGAAGGCTATCATTTCATCTGTATTAGCCATCTCGAAATTGAGTTTATCACAGCACCCTCTGATTGTTTTTGCATCTTCATCTTGGATATGCCTGCGGTCTTCTCTTAAATGTATTGTAATTGAGTCAGCCCCAGACTGCTCACATATTTTAACGGCTTGCTCTAAACTAGGATAGCTAGTTTCTCTAGACTTCTTGATAAAAGCAATATGATCAATATTAACGCCAAGTAGAACTGATGATTTAGTCATTTGTTTAATGTTCTAAGGGTAGAAACAATATTACTGAACTTTTGGTCAAAGTCTTTCTTATCCATTAAGATATCAAGTATTTCGTAAGTATCTTTTTCAATAAACTCTTTAAATATATTCTGTTCAATAGTTGGTGATGTTAAAAAAATATTATCCAAATATCTTGTCAACAGAATATCTAGTTCTCTTACACCTTTGCGACACTTCCACTTTAATTTTGAGACTTGCATTTTGTGTTTACAACTAATGAACTATTTGTCAGTTGCTAACATTTTCTTGATATGTGAAATAGCTTTAGCTGGATTAAGTGACTTAGGGCAAGTTTTCGTACAATTCATTATGGTATGACATCTAAACAACTTAAATTTGTCTTCAAGATTAGACAGACGTTCTTTCTTTGCATCGTCTCTACTATCTATAATCCAGCGATATGCATGAAGTAACGATGCAGGTCCTAGATATTTATCTGAGTTCCACCAGTAGCTTGGACAACTAGTTGAACAACATGCACATAAAACACACTCGAATAGTCCATCTAATTTACTTCTATCTTCCTGGCTTTGATGGTGCTCCCTCTCTGGTTTTTTGTCATTTATCAGCCAAGGTTTGATTGATTCATACTGTTTATAGAAATTACTTAGATCTGGTACTAAATCTTTTATAACAGGCATGTGGGGTAATGGGTATATTTTAAGTTTTTCTTCATCTGATATGTTTAATATACATGCTAGTGTGTTAGTCCCATTTATATTCATAGAACATGAACCACAAATACCCTCTCTACAAGATCTTCGAAACGTCAGTGTTGGGTCAACATTGTTTTTGATATACATTAATACATCTAAGGCCATTGGGCCAAACTTATCTTTATCTAAAATATAAGTGTCTACATATGGATTTGAATTTGTATCTGGATTATACCTATATACATCGACGCGTAATTTTCTATTTGGTTTAGTTTCAGCATTATCAGCATTGAAAGTTGTACCTTTTTTCACGATAGAATTAATTGGTAATGTAAATTTTGCCATTTAATATGTCCTCGCTTTGAGAGCTACAGTTTCAACCTCATCGGTTAAAGTTTTAAGTTCAACAGGTTTATAGTCAAACTTGCTCTCGCCGTCCTCTTCAACCCAAACCATTGTATGTTTGAGCCAATCTTTGTCATTTCTATCAGGATAGTCCTCTCTAGCGTGACTACCGCGACTCTCAGTTCTATTATATGCAGAGTATAGCGTAGCTAGAGACTGATACAAAAGGTTATTTAATTCAAGTGACTCCACAAGGTCAGTATTCCAAATTAAAGATTTATCACTTACAGATAAGTTATTGAAATTTTTAAAGTTATCTTTCATTATTTCTATACCTTTTCCAAGTGTAGCTTGATCTCTATACACGGGCGCATACCTTTGCATAGATCTTTGCATTTTGTCTCTTAACTCAGCTGTCCTGATATCTCCCTTGGAGTTCCTAATCTTATCAAATCTTGATAGTATTTTGTCTAATGAAGAATCCTTGATGCTTGCATGGGTTTTAGTTTTTTTATCCAGAATTTCGCATGCTCTCTCAGCTGCAGAACGTCCAAAAACAATTAGATCTAGTAACGAGTTTGACCCAAGTCTATTTGCACCGTGAACCGATACGCATGCGGCTTCGCCTATTGCCATCAAGCCCTCGACTACTTCACCTTCTCCATTTGATAAAACTTCAGTATTAAAATTTGTTGGAGTGCCACCCATATTGTAGTGTACGGTTGGTATAACAGGAATTGGTTCTTTGGTCGCATCTACACCAGAGAATATTTTGGCTGTTTCTGCAATGCCAGGCAGTTTCGAGTGAATAATCTCATCATCTAAATGTTCTAGATGGAGAAGAACATGATCTTTCTCTTCGCCTACACCTCTGCCCTCATTGATCTCTATTTGCATTGCTCGGCTCACAACATCACGAGAAGCAAGGTCTTTAGCGTTTGGAGCATATTTAGGCATAAATCGCTCACCATCTGAATTTGTTAAGTATCCACCTTCGCCACGCGCACCCTCCGTAATCAAACAACCAGCTCCATAAATACCTGTAGGATGAAACTGGATAAATTCCATATCCTGTAGAGGCAGGCCTGATCTCAAAATCATGCCATTTCCATCACCGGTACAAGTATGAGCAGAAGTTGACGATAGATAAGCTCTGCCATACCCTCCAGTTGCAAGTATTACTATATGAGATTGAAATAAGTGAATGCTTCCGTCATCCAAACACCAAGCTAGGACCCCTACGCATTTTCCGTTTTCATAAACTAAATCAATTACAAAATACTCAATGAAAAAATCAACGTCATTTTTCAGAGACTGAGTGTATAGTGTATGGAGAATAGCGTGGCCAGTCCTATCAGCTGCTGCGCAAGTTCTCTGAGCTATACCTTTACCGTATTCTGTAGTCATACCACCAAACGGTCTCTGATATATTTTTCCCTCTTCTGTTCTAGAGAATGGTACACCAAAGTGTTCTAGCTCAATTATTGAGTCGACGGCATTTTTACACATGTACTCAATCGAATCTTGATCACCTAACCAATCAGAGCCTTTGACAGTATCATACATATGCCACCTCCAATCATCTTCCCCCATGTTGCCAAGGGCGCCACTTATACCACCTTGTGCAGCGACTGTATGACTTCTGGTTGGGAATACTTTGCTGATGCACGCTACGCTATGCTTGGACTGGGCTAAACCCATAGTAGCTCTCAAACCAGAGCCTCCTGCGCCAACAACAATGGCGTCATGTTTGTGTTTTATTATTTTGTAACTCTCCATGTCAAAAACCTGTAATTAAATAAAGACAAATTAATGTAATAACTAATAATACAGCATGTGTAATCTTAGATAAACTAATAAATAAACTCTGAAGCTTAACATCATGAACATAATCTTGCAGTATGGTTTCTATGCCCAGCGAGCTATGGAAGAACATCAATGTTGACATAATCGATATGAATAAAATGCCGTAAACAGACGAAATATCTGATGTAATTTGATCATATGACATGTTATTAATAGACAAAAGGTAGTATGTCAAATACAACATGCCTGGTACCAATGTGATGGCTGTGAATCTCTGGAATTTCCAATGCAAAATAGCCAAAACTCATCTCCCAAAAATAATTAATACTGAACTGAATGTTGTAACTAGTGAAATTAATATGACCAAGTAACCTGATAAATAACTCTTTTCTAGACTCAAGCCATAACCATAATCCCAAAAGAGATGTCTAATACCATTACATAAGTGATAGATTAATGTAAATATGGCCCCAACTAGTATTAATTTTACAAAAGAATTTGAGAAAAATGTAACTAAGTAACTATGATACTCAGCACCTAGGGAAATGATCAGCAATGCAAAAGGTATCATTATCGAGGTAATTGATAAAATTACCCCTGTGATTCTATGGGATATAGACAATACAGACGTGAGTTGTGGTTTATAGATCTGTAAGTGTGGAGAGGTCGGTCTATTTTGATTAATCATTTCGAAAATTATCTTCAAAAATCAATACAGCGACCATTTTTCTCCCAATCACCGTACCTAGTAGGTTCTGGACCTTTACGGCCACCTATCTCTCTGACTTTTTTTGTTTTGTCTATTTTCTTTTGTTTAATTTTAGTCGTTTGCTTCTTTTGTGACATATGTACTCTCCAACACGCATTATACGCAAATACTTCTCTTAAATAAACACTGCTTTATATGACAAAATATGTATGTTTTAATCATATTTACATTATATGTTTCAGCATATAATACAGAACTATAAAATGTATTATTATATATATCAATGATTTAAATGAATATTAGAGAATATTTAGGCACAAATATAGATACAGATCTCATCACAATAAGCGTGTCTGGCGATGATTCGTCCAAATTTTTACAAGGTCAACTCAGTAACGATATTGATAATTTAAAAGACAATAACTATCAATATTCTTCATTCTCAACGAATCAAGGCAAAGTTATTGCTACAATGAGAATTTTTAAAAAAGATAGTGAATACATCATACTCACAAATCATGATGTTGCTAATTTTATCATCGAAGGTCTCAAAAAATACATTCTAATGTCTAAAGTTAATATAAAACTCATAGAATCTAAATGTTATGGTGTCTTGGGTGAAAATATAGTCAACGAAGGAAAATCTAAATTAACAAAAAATATATATAATCTAAAGAAAGAAAATGACAACTATATCCTAAATACAAGTTCATCAAAATGCTCATCATATATTGTAGTTACGTTTTCGAAGAATGTGCCAAGTTTTCTAGCTGAAAGTATTATCAGTGATATTAATATCAGTAAACTTATTGATCTTACAAATGTCTTTCCACGACTCAATGATATAACTCGAGAAACATTCATACCACAAGTTCTTAATATGGAAAAACATGATGGAATTAACTATAAGAAAGGTTGTTACACTGGACAAGAAATTGTCGCTAGAACACACTACCTTGGCAAAATAAAGAAGAAATTATTTTTCTGCTCATGCGAATCATCGCCATTATCTGATGAGAGTAAAATTTATAATAAAGATGCTGAAGTAGTTGGAGAACTGCTACAAGGTAATTATATAAATCTGGATAAATATTATTTTCAATCAATAATAAAAATTAACGCTTTAGATGCTCCACTCTTTATGGACGAAAAGGAAATCACAATAGAAGAATCATAATAAATCTTTTATAATATCTCTTTCATGGATTAATTCTTCTTCTGTGACTTTTAAGTAATCTAGAGTTTCTCTCGATATATCAAGCCCTTCAATTATTTTATTGCTATGTGTAGTTACGCTTAGAGGATATGAATAAAAAATTTCAGAGGATATATTGTATGGGTTAATAGATGCAACTCCCATCGACTCCCAATCATCTGACCCATTCACGATAGAATTCAAATGATCGTATACTGCAGAGGCTGCTGATGCTGCACTTGACTTCCCTCTATAATCAATAATTTCTGCACCTCTATTTTGCACACGGGGGATAAACTCCTTCCTTAACCAATTATCATCATATTTATCATGTAGATTAGTAAGATCATCAACTTGTACGTTACTTATGTCTGGGAACTGTGTAGCAGAGTGGTTACCCCACACGACTAATTTTCTTATAGATGGAACAGATACATTTAGTTTGGATGCAAAAATACTTTTGGCTCTATTTTGATCTAGTCGCATCAAGGAGGTAATATTATGAGTTGGTATTTTTGGTGTATGTTGAGAGACAATGAGTGCATTAGTATTTGCTGGATTGCCGACAACTATGATTCTAGTAGAATCTTTGCAATGCTGGTTAATGGCTTGACCCTGATTCTTAAATATACTTGCATTATCGAGCAATAAATCAGACCGCTGCATTCCCTTGCTTCTTGGTTTAGCACCTACTAAAAGAATGTAGTCAGAATCTCCAAAAGCAATCTCCATATTATCTGTTGTAATTATAGAGTCTAGTGATTCAAATGCGCAGTCCTCAACCTCATATTTGACACCTTGCAATATTTTTGAAGATTCAGGAATATCTAGAAGTTTCAGTTGAATTTTAGTATTTTTAGGAAATATTCCACCAGATAAGATACGAAATATAAGCGAATAAGCAATATTACCCGCAGCACCTGTTATTGTAATTATCTTCTTTGTCATTTGAATTTCTTTCTTGCTAATTTTAAATCATTCTTTGTATTTATACTAACTGAATCATGAGATTTTATAGGTATGCATTTTATTGGTGTAGAGTTAAATAGAAACCTATTTTGCTCTAAAGACTCATCTGTTTCAACAGCTCCTTTTTTGAAGCCTCTATATTGCATTAAAATACCCACCTTGTATGCATAAATCCCTAAATGTAAGAAACAATTTTTGGAGCCAAAAGGTATTGGAGATCTAGAAAAATATATAGCATTATTATTCTTATCTATTACAGTTTTTACTAAATTTTTATTTTTAAGATCAAGAGGATTCTTAGACTGACAGACTATAGTTGCAACAGAAACTTTTTTTGTTATAGAAAAGTAGTTTTTTATTTTATTTATTGCGTTCAGAGGAAAGTTCAACTCATCTGCTTGTATATTTATTATCAAATCTGAAGGGTTATATTTTTTTAATTTACAAAAATGAGCTATTCTATCAGTACCATTAGAGTAATTAATTTTGCTATGATAACATTCGATATCAAGCGACTCTACAATCTTTTGTATGATTTTACTGTCAGTTAATACCATAAGGCTATCACATTTAATTTTACTAGCTCTGATACAAATATGTTCTATTAGAGTTTTATTTGACAATTTTTGTAAAAGTTTTTTCGGAAACCTTGATGATTCTAATCTAGCTGGTATAAGTATTCTTGTTTTCATATTTTGGTAATTCTCTCAAGAAGATTTTTTATGATCTTTTCATTTTTATATCTATGTTCCATTATCCATAAATTATTATTTTGATACTTTTCCAGTTTCATGTAGTCTTTCATAGTAACAAAAACTGGATAATTATCATTAAAATTTATTTCAGTTCCGTTAAAAGTGTGATGGTCTTCATAAAAATGACAAGTAACAGTAAAGCCTTTTTCCATTAACACATTCTTAATCATATCTGGTAGAGCTATCCCTAATACTAAATGAATCCTCTTTTGAGAAAAATCATCGATTGAAATCTTTAGTTTATCAATTGAGTTTGTGACCTGAAATATTTCATATTCTACATCTATATGCTCTCTCATCGTGCTCAAAACTCTATGCATGTTAAGCGACCGCCACGGTCCAGATGGAAGTAATCGACAAATATTCAGGTTATCACTAATAGTATCAGTGGAGCTCTTTTTTTTGCTTACAATGATTTCAATATCTCTTGATAGTTTAAGATGGTCTAATCCATCATCATGTAAAATGAAGTCTACATTTTCCTCTATCAATTTCTGCGTTGCTTTTACTCGATCTTTTCCTATTACTACAGATGCTTTGGTAGATCTGGCCATTAGTAATGCCTCATCTCCTACAATGCTTGGACTTGAGTCAGGTTGAACATTATGTAAACTACTCGTCTTTGATTTATATCCTGACCCAACTAGTCCGACTTTAAAACCTTTAAGCATGAGCTCGTTTGCAAGGAAAATTGTTAATGGGGTCTTGCCCTGGCCACCAATAACGCTATTACCTATAACCACTACTGGTTTTTGAAATTGTGTAGTACTAAATATTTGATATTTATAAAGAATAGATCTAATAGTAATTATAGTGAAATATAAACCGCTTATTGGTAAAAAACATATACTAACAAGAAGGTAGAACCAATAATATGGCTCATTTTTTTTTACATACCAAAGCTTATTGAGAAATATATTAAACATTAACGATTAGCTGCAAACTGTATCTTATGAAGACTAGAGTAAAGACCATTTTTCTGGATCAAAATCTCGTGAGTACCTTGCTCAATAATTTTTCCTTGATCTAAAACTATAATATTGTCTGCTTTCTCAATTGTTGATAATCGATGAGCAATCACTATAGTAGTTCTATTCTTTCTCAAATCTTCCAAAGCTTGTTGAATTAATTTTTCTGACTCAGAGTCGAGCGAACTTGTAGCTTCATCGAGCAGAAGTATAGGTGAGTCTTTGAGAATTGCTCTGGCAATAGCGATTCTTTGTCTCTGACCACCTGATAATAAGACGCCATTATCACCAACTAATGTATTAAAATTATTTTCAAAAGACATGATAAAATCATATGCATGAGCAGTTTTGGAAGCATTTATAATTTCATTTTCTGATTTGTTCTCTAAGAGGCCATATGCAATGTTGTTTCTCACTGTGTCATTAAAAAGTGTTAAGTCTTGTCCAACGTACGCCATCAAAGCACGCAAATCAGCAAGAGTAGCTTTTCTTATATCTTTGTTATCAATTTCTATCTTACCTTTATTGATATCATAGAATCTTGGAAGTAAATTCATCAATGTTGACTTGCCACTACCTGATCTACCAACAATTGCGCAAGTAGTTCCCTGAGGAACCTCAAAATTAATATTTTCCAGAGCAAAACTATTGCTCCCTCTGTACGAAAAGTTTATATCAACAAATTTAATACACTTGAACTCATTATCAATGAGATCTTTTTCACCTTTGTTAGTTTCCTCTATCTCTGAATCTAATAACGTAAAAATAGATTCACTCGCAGCAAGACCTCTTTGTAGTACGACATTTACCTCAGCTAGTCTTTTTATCGGGGCAAAAACAAGTATCATAGCTGTGATAAAAGACATAAATGTACCTACAGATATTTCAGAACTGTAAGCCTCAGAAGTAACGTAATATATTACACCAGCAAGAAATACGGCTACCACAAACTGAACCATAGGAATACTGACGCCTTGTATTAAAGCTAATTTCAAATGTCTCTTTTTATTATTTTCATTTACTATCTCAAAAGAATTTTTCTCACTTATTTCGCCTCCAAATATTTTTACAACACGATGACCAGCTATAAGCTCCTCGACTACATTGGTGATATAACCCATTGATTCTTGAATATGCTTACTTGTATCTCTAAATCTTACACTCATAAGTTTTATGAATATCGCAATGACTGGACCTATAACAAATAAGCCAACAGAAAGAATAAAGCTTTGATAAAACATTAGGCTCACCAAGCCAATTACAGTGAGGCCATCTCGAACTAAAACTGTTAGTGCTTTAGTTGCTGCTTCGGCTACTTGCTCGGTATCATATGTTACTTTAGACAGTAATTCTCCTGATGACGAGAAATCATAAGTCCTTGTCGGTGTATGCAATAATTTGTCAAACATCTCTTTTCTAATCTTTTTAACAACGTTTCTACCTACCCATGCAATTCCGTATGTTGAGATAAAACCAGCTACACTCCTTAGCAGGAATAGGCCAACTAAAATAATCGGAAAGTATTTTATAGTATCAGGATCCTTTTCGATAAAACTACCATCTAGTAATGGCTTCATTAATGCAGCAAATGCTGTATCAGTAACTGCAAAAGCTGCCATAGATAAAATTGAAATAAAAAAAACTAATTTATGCTCGAAAGTGTAGGATAGTAATCTACGATAGAGATATTGTCCTTTCAATGGGTTTCTATTTTGTGACATACTTAAATTGTTTAATATGCATATTATTGTAATATTATGTATGATATTAATACATTTACATATAAAAGTATCTATATTATATCGCTAGTGCTAATTATGAGGAAATTCTTTAAAAAATATACTCCGGATAGAGAAACTGTAAAAAAATATAAGATTATTAGTTTCTTGGGTTCGTCACTATTTCATCATGATTTATGGAGATTCAACAGAGTTGCCTTCTGTAGGGCAACTGTAATTGGAGTATTTTGGGCTTGGATGCCTATGATGTTTCAAATGATACCTGCTGCTT